>SUSY01000044.1 GCA_015063185.1 Thermoplasmata archaeon | reverse complement strand
AAAAAGGATCATCAGTCTGCCTTGATATGATACGGAACCGGGGTTCTTCCCAAAAATTCCTGTCATATTAAATGTAAGGGGGGGGGGGGAGAATTTAAAAGTAACTACATCATAATTGTAGGGATTCCTTGAATATCGATACGATGTATCCCGAAGTATGATTATGAAGATGATATCCAATAGCTGAATGTCGAGGGGCCAGATAATTTGAAAGATCCCAAGAATATCCCGTCCCGTACGAGCCCGTCATGGGAACGGGAAAGAATGTACTCCGAGATTCAGGATGTCAATCCACCCTGAAACTTAGAGTGCCTGAAAAATACGCCGTAATAATGCGAAAAACGTAAAATATAGTAAAAATAGAGTAACGGATGAATCAAATTGAAACCATTTATGAAACTATATTTCATAATGTACAAACAGATACAATGATGTATATTCCTTTGAACAAATAGATTAAATAAGAACTAACACATCAACAAACATCACAAGAGATGGTCATTCCCTTGCACCGTCCGAAAGGACAACCGACCGTCTCTTGGGTACCATTCTGCATGGTCCTACAGGCCCCATTCGTCGTAGAACTCCTTCAGGAAAGATTCCATGATATCATGTCTGTGTTGTGCCATAGACCTACCCTCATCGGTGTTCATGAGGTCCTTCAACAACAGGAGCTTCTCGTAGAAGTGATTGACAGTCGTACCGGTGTTCGCGAAGTACTCATTCTCGCCCATACCTTCCTTCGGTTTATCCAATGGATCGTACATCTTACGACCCTTGCTACCACCGTAAGCGAATGCACGTGCGATACCTATGGCACCTATGGCGTCCAATCTGTCCGCATCCTGAACGATCCTCCCCTCCAATGAATCGGGGACCTTGGTGTCGGTACCCTTGAATGAGATGTTACGTATGATGGAGCATACGGCATCCTTGAACGGCTCATCGAAATCATCACCCATCACGGAACGTGCGAACGCACACTCGTCGGGATCTCCGCCAAACAGTTTCCTATCATCGACATCGTGCAACATGGCGGCAAGTTCCACCATGTCCCTGTTCCCGCCCTCGACCTCCCAAATCCTGAGAGCGTTACGAACCACCCTGAATGTATGGTCCGCATCATGACCTCCCGAATCCCCGGCGAACCTATCCGTAACAGCCCTTACGATCCTGTCCCTCACCGATGGATCCGTCGAATCACCTCAAAAACGTTCAAATCGTTTTGGAAGGGTGCCGAAGCACCCGTTTTCATTCAATAGGAAACGCCCTGCCAAAGCATAGCGTTGGCGACCTTCTCGAATCCTGCAATGTTCGCACCTGCGACCAGGTTGAGCTTTCCAGCGATCTTCATGTCATACCTCTCGGCAGCCTCGGAAGCCTGCTTGTAGATGTTGACCATGATTCCCTTGAGCTTCTGATCGACTTCCTCGAATGACCAGGAAAGCCTTGCACTGTTCTGAGACATCTCCAATGCGGAGGTTGCGACTCCGCCGGCGTTTGCGGCCTTTGCGGGACCGAAGAGTACACCTGCATTCTGGAATACCGCGATAGCCTCGGGAGTGGAGGGCATGTTGGCACCCTCTGCGACTGCTATGACACCGTTCTTGACGAGTGCCTCCGCGGATTCCTTATTGATCTCGTTCTGGGTCGCACAGGGCAATGCGATGTCACAGGGAACGGTCCAGATACCTTTGCTTCCATCCTTGTCCTCGAAGTACTTTGCATCCTTGACATAGTTGACGTAGGTGCTGATCCTGTCCCTCTTCTGCTCCTTGATGATCTGTAGGGTCCTGTAATCGATTCCGTTCTCATCGACGATGTAACCGTTGGAATCGGAGACCGCGATGACCTTGGCACCGAGTTCGGTGGCCTTCTGGGTAGCATAGATCGCGACGTTTCCGGAACCGGAGATGACGACCTTCTTTCCATTGAAATCGAGACTGTTATGCTTGAGCATCTCATCGGTGAAGTAACAGAGGCCGTATCCGGTGGCCTGTGTCCTTCCGAGGGATCCGCCGGATCCGATGGCCTTTCCGGTGAGGACTCCGGTGAAGTCGTTCCTCAGCCTCTTGTACTGACCGTACATGTATCCAATCTCTCTGCTTCCCACTCCGATATCACCGGCGGGAACGTCGGTGTCGGGACCGATGTGCTTCTCGAGTTCGGTCATGAAGGACTGACAGAAACGCATGATCTCGTTGTCGGACTTGCCCTTAGGATCGAAGTCGGATCCTCCCTTTCCTCCTCCGATGGGGAGAGTGGTGAGACTGTTCTTGAAGATCTGTTCGAATCCGAGGAACTTGAGGATGGAGAGGTTGACACTGGGGTGCAGCCTGAGTCCGCCCTTGTATGGACCGATAGCGGAGTTGAACTGTACGCGGTATCCGCGGTTGACCTGGACCTTGCCCTTATCATCTACCCAGGAAACACGGAAGATGATTATCCTCTCGGGTTCCACGATCCTCTCCATGATTCCCTTCTCCTGGAGTTCGGGGCGTGCCTCGACAACGGGTTCGAGGGATTCGAGGACTTCCTCGACTGCCTGAAGGAATTCGGGCTGATCCGCATTACGCTGTTTGAGACCTGCGAAGACATCTTGGAGATACTGGTTCTTGATTGCCATGTGTTCACCTTATGCTTATTGATTTGTGTATGCATCTGATTGAATATAAGACATTCCGTCAATATCGGAAAAAATACTAGACAAATGTCTAATTATAGTTTTATGTTATGTTCAAAAATCTAATTTGTTGTTGGATAAGATTAGATTATCGTCATAAAATATTCATATCTGACTATAAATCCATGATAAACAGGAAAAAATTGACGTATTTTGCCTGGAATCGTGTAGAAAACGAAGACGTTCGCGATAGACGAACGTCTAGTGGTAGAAGGCGGGTCGAAGACCCGCCGGTTTATACTCAGAGCACCTTCGAGAGGAATTCCTTGAGACGCGCGTTCTGAGGGTTTCCGAAGAACTCCTCAGGGGCATTGACCTCGACCACGCGACCCTCGTTGAGGAAGACCACCTTGTCGGAGACATCCCTTGCGAATCCCATCTCGTGAGTTACGACGAGCATCGTCATTCCGCTGTTGGCGAGGTCTTTCATCAGCGAGAGGACCTCCCCGACCATCTCTGGATCCAGAGCGGAGGTTGGCTCGTCGAACAGCATGACATCGGGATTCATCGCAAGAGCCCTAATGATCGCAACACGCTGCTGCTGACCTCCGGAGAGCCTGGAGGGATACTGGTCCGCCTTATCGGCGAGTCCGATCCTCTCTAGGAGCTCGGCCGCCTTCTCAGATGCATGGGTCTTGTCCATGATACCGAGCTTGACGGGAGCCAGCATGATGTTCTCCTTCACTGTCATGTGCGGGAAGAGGTTGAAGCTCTGGAACACCATTCCGATCTTCTGACGGACCTTGTTGATGTTCACTTCCTCAGATGTGATGTCCTCTCCATTGAAGTAGATCTTTCCACCGTCGATCTCCTCGAGACGTACGATGGAACGGATCAGAGTGGACTTACCGCATCCGGAAGGTCCAATGACAGAGATTACCTCCCCCTTGTTGACTGTCAGGGACAGTCCGTTCAAGACATGGTTGTCACCGAAGGCCTTCTCGATGGAACTGACCCTGATGACCTCTTTGCTCTTAGTAGGCATTGTTCAACCTCCTCTCGAGTCTCCTGATGAGGAACTGCAGGAACAGGACGATCACCAAGTAGATCAGTGCGACGACAATCAACGGCACGAGTGCGTCGTAGGTCTGTCCTCTGATGATATCCGCTGCTCTGGTAAGATCGATGACACCGATGAATCCTGCGATCGAGGTCTCCTTCAATAGGGAGATGGATTCGTTACCGAGTGCGGGCAGGATGTTCCTGAGTGCCTGAGGCACGACGACTGACTTCATCGAAGTGGGTGTGTCCAGACCGAGACATCTGGCTGCCTCCATCTGTCCCTTGGGAACTGAATTCATTCCGGAGCGGAATATCTCAGTGATGTATGCTCCGGAGTTGATACCGAACGCGACTGATGCAACCAATACCGGATTGATGGTAGCCGATGCGAACACCACATAGTAGATGAGTAACAACTGGACCATCACTGGCGTACCACGGATGACGGTGACATACAGTTTACAGATGGCTGCAAGAATCTTTATCCTGCCGGTCTGTGCATTGATACTAAGGACTGCTGCAATCAACAGACCGATGAACAGACCGATCACAAGTGCGAGAGCAGTGATCTTGAGGGTGTTTCCAAGACCGGTGATGATGTACTCATACCTATCATTCTTAAGGAAATTGGTCTCAAACCTCTCCATGAGCTTGTCCCACCAAGAAGATTCAGAGTCATCATAGAAGTAGGAGTGTGCATCGACACTGTAACCATTGTTCTCATAATACTCTGCGATGGCATCGAGGGTTCCATCCTCCTTGAGCTTGGCAATGGATGCATTAATTGCTGCCAACATCTCGGAAGATCCTTCAGGGACCAGGAATCCGATCTCGGATTCAGGTGCATCAGTAATGATGTCCGCGGTAGATAATCCGGACAAACCTCTGGTGAGGTTGGACAACGCGACCGTACGATCGATGGCTGCGAAATGTACATCTCCGGAACCGATTGCGTCCATCGCCTCCGATGAACTCTTATATGGTACAACAGTCGCACCCAAATTGACGAGGTACTCAGAAAGCTTCTTGTTTCCTTCAACAATTCCGACCTTCTTTCCGTTGAGGTCATCGGTAGATGAGATTGCAACGGAATAATTTGTAACAATGAGGGGCCTGTCTGTGAAATAGGCATCGGACATAACGACGCCCTTTCCAGTGGTGACATAATCGACATTATAACCGAATGAACCTACATACTTCTGATATCCTGCAACCTTGCCAGGAATTATATCCGCTGAGGAATTGACAACCCTGTACTCGTATCCTGCATCACTAGCAATTGCATTCAACATATCTACAGAGATACCTGCGAATCCACCATCAATTGAATATGCATGAGAACCGTTATCTCCAGTGACACCGAAAATCACCTTCGCATCACTATAATAGGAAGGTGTATCGACAGAGAAGTTGTTATCCGCATAGTACTGATGAATTTTCTCCAAGGATTTCTCAGAAGTCATCTGGTCCAATGCACTGTTGACAAGGTTGAGTAGATTCGTATCAGACGTGAATTCGGCAGTTTGTTCAAGTATTTTTGAGAAAAGGGCATAGCCTGGGCTGATACATGTGGGAAAAACGCGATATCCACTCAATGGATCAGATGATCGGTATCTATTCCAAGTGCATCCACTACATCCATGAACAGATCGATGGAATCCGAGGATCCAGAGAGGTATTCCTCCCCATTCTCACGATCGTATCTGAGATCCAATCTGCTCAACTCGTCCACTATCCTACAGAACGTCATATCGATACCTTTCGACTTCAGGACATGGTCGATCACATCCGTCATCATAGTAGCCAAGGAACACACGAAACTCATCGCATTCTCTCTGGAAGGTCTGTGGATGTACACCCTGCCGATCCTCATGCCGTCCTTCATCAACCGGAAGGCATGTTCCACCAAGTATTGATCGAGATAGCTCAGAAGCACGGCATCGGCGGTCGCACCATCCCTCAGATTGTCCTTGTCCACATCGGATCTTGGGAGATTCGTCACCAGAACACGGACGCTCCTCTCCTTCGACATCCTCCTGGCAACGGATTCGTCGAATTCAAGTTCCACATCGACCTTGTACTCCGTCTTGATGACGGGTTCCTCACCCTTACGTGGACGCCCCCTGTGACCATATCCCTTGTTCACTTCAACGGACACGATATCGCAATGGGGGATGTACGCGGAATCGGTATGTCTGGAAAGTATCTCGTCCAGATCCCTCCTGGCATCCTCCTCGCAGTTGTACATCTTGGACGAGAACCTGTTGAACAACGCATTTGCTTCCTTCAGACCCTGTTCCCTGTAGTATTGGACACTGGCGTCGATATCCTTCGATGTACGATATGCCACGAATCTCAATGTCGTGTCATTACATTCAAGATCGAGATCGTAGATCTCCCATCCGTCACGAACGGATGATGGTCTCATAACCTTGGATTCCACCAGTTCTATGACACGTTCCTGAGCCTTCTGCCCGAATCTCTTCGGACATTTGGAAACGAAACCGAATCCCTTCTCCATCATCAGTTCCACAAGCG
>SUSY01000010.1 GCA_015063185.1 Thermoplasmata archaeon | reverse complement strand
CTTATCCTTATCCTTATCCTTATCCTTATCCTTATCCTTATCCTTATCCTTATCCTTATCCTTATCCTTATCCTTATCCTTATCCTTATCCTTATCCTTATCCTTATCCTTATCCTTATCCTTATCCCCAGATCACCCTAGAGTTCTGTACATGTGATCGAGTAAAAGACAGTGAATCGATGACCTATACTACTGGCATTTAATGTGAAGCCCATCGATCGATTTCGGCAAAAAATGTATGGTCGTTCAGATAAACATTTCAGCTATCCAGAATCATGATTGATAAGAGGTGGAGCCACCTGGGGAATTCGAATCCTCGACCTGCTGATTACAAGTCAGCCGCACTACCGGGCTATGCAAAGGTGGCGTTGAAGGTGCATACGCGCACAGATATTAATGGTTTGGCACCGATGCACTACCATATGCATCAATACGATGCCCATTGTTAAGTATCGAATCGATGATTTGGGTGCATATGTTCGCCGATGCCTGTGAGAAGATGATGAAGTGTACGTTCCCTGTCATTTGTTCGAGACATTTCATCAATGGTAATGTGGAGTCGGGTGTCGGTGCTTTCGTGGTCATCAATCCCGAAGGTTGGGCATTGACCGCCGCACATGTGGTCATCCCTGTCGTGAAACATAGGGAATGCATCAGGAAGATCCAGGATGTGAAAGAGTGGAATGCTGCTCATCCGGATGAGCCGAAGGCATTGGAGGGAGAATGGTCCGATCACCACTCCTTCTGGTTCGGCATCCCGGGTACTGAGTTGGAGAATGCATACATAAACATGGAATTGGACCTTGCAGTGATCAAACTGAAGAACTTCAGGAAGGAATACGTCAAGGAATATCCTACCTTCAAGGATCCCAACAAGATCCGTACCGGTACCAGCCTATGTAGACTCGGATTCCCGTTCACGAATGCAGCCACATCCTTCGATGCCAACAAGAACGTGTTCGTGATAAACGAAGGCGTCCTTCCGATACCGTTCTTCCCCAATGACGGGATATACACCCGTACCGTAAGTTCCGGGAAGACCAAGGACGAGGATGCGTTCGATAAACTCTGGATTGAAACGTCCACTCCCGGACTGCGCGGTCAATCCGGAGGTCCCATCTTCGACAGGGAAGGACGTATCGTCGGTATCCAGTCCCGTACCGCACATATGAAGCTCGGATTCAAGAGCACTTTCCAGTCCGGGGATCCCATGCCCGAACAGGTGATGAATCTCGGATTGGGCGTTCACATCAAGACCATCTTGGATGTGTTGAACAGGAAGGGCGTGAAGTATAAGTCCGAAGCAGACGATGACGGATACAGGATTATCGGGTGAACGGAATGAAGACTATTGTCATCGATGGTTACAAGTTCGAGGGTCCATATGTTATGGACAAGGACGAGATCCCTGCTGTGGCCGGCGTGATGCTCATCAGCACCGAGGCAGGAGAGGGATTCAAGATCATGTGTGTCGAGGAGGCTGCCGATATGAAGGCACATGTGGCAGGGTCCGACAGGAAAGGTATCTGGAAGGACAATGCATATCACGGTCAGGTCGACATCTACGTCATGGCCACTGACTGTGACGATTCCAAGAGAGCATCCATCGCGGATTCGATCGCGGACCGCAGAAGGGCATCCCTCAACTGTCAGAGACCCAAGATCATCGAGGACGATTGGTGAATCGTTCCTCAAAACAATTTACTTCGTATTTTGATTATGCTTAAATACACACAAGTAGGGGTCCCTACGGAGGCCGTGATATCGAAATCACGATCATATGATGATATCGATCCCCGATTCTATCATAAGGGCATCGCATAGCATACTCTCCATGTTCGGAGATGATGCGAAGGATGTCGATCAGATGTTGACCAATGTGGAGAACGCCTTCACATTACCTGTGGCGACAACTCTGATGTTGGCGGTTGCAGCATTCTCTGCTGTAACTGTGGGATTGTACATAGTGTATCGCAGGAAGGTGAATGGGATGGCGAGGAGGGAATCATTGGATAGGATCCGTCGTAACCATCGTCGAGACAGTTCGTTGTTGGAATGTGCATCTTAAATAGACACGACCCAATCTAACGATATGGATCTTAAAAAGAGATTTACGACCGATCCGGGAGCATTCACTTTCGGTATACTAAGAGTATTGATCGGTTTCATGTTGTTCTGGGCATTCTTGGACAAGACTTTCGGACTTGGGTACCCTACGGCTCCCGGACAGGGTCTGATCGATGGGGGATCTCCAACGAAAGGATTCCTGATGCATGCATCGAACGGAACGTTCGGTTGGTTGTTCGAACCCATGGTCGATATATCTGGGTTACTGGACATCGTGATCGTACTGGCCATGTTCGCATTGGGCGTAGGATTGATACTTGGAATCGGTAAGAGGCTCTGTTGTGTGGGCGGGATGCTGATGTTCTTCATATTCTATCTTGCCGTTTCCCCTCTGAGTGATAATCCCATCATCGATTACCACGTCATCTACATCGTGGTGCTGTTCGGCGTATTGTTCACGAACTCATGTTCTGTGATAGGATTGGGAGAATGGTGGAAGGATACTACATTGGTGAAGAGGTTCCCGATTCTGGAATGAAATCCCTTGGGTCCTTGGACCCATTTTTTGATAAATGATGAAACTATAATTAATTAAGCTGATAACTTTACATAATTATATATTTTTGAACAATTAAAAATGTGTAGAGGTATGTTGTAATTTTATTCAAAGTAAGTCCATTTCAAATTCGATGTGTATAAGGTCTGTATCATTATCGATTCCCATGACGATCGATTGTATTCGTATATAATCGCCGTTAATATGTATGAATCTTAAATTAGTAAAATAATTAATCTGGATGCTTAATCAGATTAATTAGTTTTAAAAATGTTCATTCATGCCACATTCATGTAACGATTGTACATTTTTTTTAAAATCTTCATATTTTATAAAAATTCGATTCTGTTTTTATTGGTAATTATTTTTTTAATGTGATTGCTTAACCTATTTAAAAAAATTCTAATTTGTCAATTTACAACGAATATCGATTATATTCAACCAATATTGTATGTGTTAAGCTATAAAGCTAAAAGATTAATTAATTCGATATATATTAAAAATCACCCGGAGTATTTCAATTTATACACCATAATCGTTCAGTAAGGACTCCCGAATATCAACTAAAAAACGCTATTTTGAACATAATTACCTGGGGTAATGTGTATAAAATTAGACAAAAACTGATTTTTTACCTGATGTAGTGTTGTGAAGGCAAAATTTCGACAAAAATAAGGTGTAATTTGATTAAAAATGATGATTTTTTCTCAATTTCAAGATTTCAACCATTTTTCGATAGATCCAATGCATTTTTTTAATTTTTCAATTTTTGGAATAATTTGAAGACATTTTAATCAAATTCCAAATGATAAGAATTAAATTAATAGATAAAGTTACTAGCTTAATTAATATTGGTTAACAATATTACATGCAATTTTTGAATCGAATTCGCACAATTTTACATACTGCTCTTTATCGGAAATTTTCATGGATTTTTGATCAAAATCGATCTAGAAATCAAATATCTTACGAATTGATTTTTGTGCACGAAAAGGTAGGGGTATTCGTGCTCAAAATCCAATCCGTAAAAAACGCTGTTAAATCATACGAATTTAGAATCAAATTCGAATAGATCATGCTAAATAGAATTAATTAATTTGTTTAAGATATTAGCTTAATAAATTACTATTAGAGCATCCAATAAATCTTTGTGACTACATCGGAGGTTTCAATTTCAAATTTACACCGGAGAGATTCTCAACACACTTCAGATTGAAACAACCTGAGAATGACCAGCCACAATGTATGTTACACTTTCTGGAATCTGAACGGATTCCAAGATGAAACAACATCTGAAAGCCCCATCGATCGCAGTGACCTTCAGTTCCATATCATGACGGATCCTTCCAGGGATGATGATATCTCCTTCGATATCATCACAACCTACGACAGTAGCACCGCTATCACTGATCCTAAAGGTCAGATGTCGATCCTGACAATCTCATTGGGACAGGTCGTTTCACCCATTGGTTAACCTATATGACATCCGCAGAATTATCTATTGCTATGCACCCGTGGGTACAATTGATACTATTTTAATTAATAATTCTTATTAAGTTATCAGCTTTATTAATTAATAATATCATATGTGACAATCGATCTCAGGATTTCGACCTGACGATCTCAACTCCTTTTCCAAAATCATAATCGATATCGGAATCGAGATACACTCTCTTCAATCCGGTACATTCATTGAACACCCACAATCCCATCGATTCTACACTACGTGGTATGTGGATGGATTCCAACCCAGTACATTCGGAGAATGCCCAATCATCGATGGATGTCACACCTTCAGGAATCACGATCGTGGTGAGTTTCGAACATCCTTTGAACGCATATCTACCGATGGATGTGACATTCTTCGGTATGTCGATCGATGTCAAAGCACAGCATCCTGCGAATGCATTGTCCTTGATCGAGGTTATGCTTTCAGGGAGAGTCACAGATTCGAGATTACAACAACCTGAGAAGGTATACTCCCTCACGGAGGTCACACCTTCGGGTATGGTCATCGAGGTAAGATTGTGACATTCGTCGAATGCGTTGTTCCCAATTGATCTGACGTTGGCAGGTATCTTCACGGAGTTCAGATTCACACATTTCGAGAAAGCGAAATTACCTATCGACCTCATACCTCCCGGTATAGAAACCGATGAGAGTCCTGTACATTCGTTGAACGACCAATCCTCGATGGAGGTCACACCTTCAGGTATGATGATCGATGTCAGACCCGGACATTCACTGAAGGCCCAGCTCCTCATGGATATCACACCTTCGGGTACGATGTAGTCTCCCCTCTTTCCTTCGGGGTATTTGATCAATACCGTACCTTCCTTGTCGAAAAGTACACCGTCCTTCGATGAGAAACATCCGTTACCGGCGTTCACACATATCGAAACCAGATTGGGACACCATGCGAAGGTGCAATCCTCCAAGGATGTGATGCTGTCGGGGAACGTGACGGATGTCAGTCCTGGACCTCTGCTGAATGCGAATTCTCCCAGAGCCATTACACCTTCAGGTATGACGTAATCCCCCTTCTTCCCCTCAGGGAACTTGATCATGAATGAGACATCCTTGTCGAAGAGCACTCCGTCCTTGGATGCGTAGTTCGAATTGCCATCGTCCACGATTATGGATTCAAGGTCTGGACAATCCGAGAATGCACTGCCGTCGATGGACGTGACCGTATCTGGCATATGGATCGATGTGATGCCCTCGCAGCATGAGAACGCATACTTATCGATCTTTCTTATCGTGAACTCATGTCCTCCGTTGAGGTTCTTATGGTCATCGGAATGTATCGTACGAGGTATGATCACATCTCCGATGGCATTCTCACACTCAATAATCACGACATCATTGCCCTCGAACTCCATTCTGAGGTCCATATCACACGATTCGATTCCATATAAGATTATAATCCCTTCGATTGAACCCTATTGAAAGGACCATTTTTCACCGATTACAATTGGTTCACACGATTTGGACTAGTCCGGACTAGTCCAAACCAATTAATACTGCTCATACAATGTCAACGTATGAACATTGGATTCGAGAATGAGATTGTGGAGTTCAAGAGCAGTATATCTCAGCTTGACAAAGGTATTCTCGGATTGACAGCCATGATCAATAGATCCAATCGTGGTACGGTGTATTTCGGTGTTGATGATCATGGAGATGTCATTGGAATGGACATTGGAGAATCAACGATTGAAAAGATTAGAAATCACATTCGTGACAAAGTACAACCGCGCATATTTGCAGATATAGATGTCATGCAGTCCGATGATGGTAAGAGGTACATCGCAGTACATTCTTCTGGATTCGATATCCCATATTCGTATGATGGAAGATATTACATCAGGCATGCGGCTTCCAATGAATCGGCCTCGCCAGATATTGTAGCGAAATTAGTCCTTTCTAGAAATTTCGATTCCGCAAGAGAATTGGAGTCGTATGTTGAAGAGCTGTCGTTTACTACGTTAGGGGATATGATGATTGCAAGAGGTTTGCACCCACGTAATGATACGAGCTATTACAATAGCATTGGATTGATGACCAAGGGTGGCAAATTCAATTTAAATGCATTTTTGGTATCAGATAATAATAATATCATGCTGCAGGTCGTGGAATTCGCAGGAGAATCCCGCACTTCCTTCTTAAAAAGGACGGATTATGGTAGCCAATGCCTTTTCATGGGCATGAGAAACGTATTGGATTCAATTCATTCCAGGAATGAGGTCAAATTGGATGTCTCATCTGGAATCAGAAAAGAGGTCGAACTATTCGATTTTGAATGTTTTAGGGAAGCTTGGGTCAATGCATGCATACATAATGCATGGAGGACCATGGTGCCACCTTCTGTATCACTGTTCTGCGATAGAATAGAGATCCAATCGACCGGAGGCATCCCCTATGGACTTCCGATATCTGATCTGTATGAGGGAAGAAGTATGCCTGTCAATGAATCGTTATTCAGGTTGTCCACCATGTTGGGATTCTCTGAACATACAGGAAGAGGGATTCCAAAGATTGTTGAAAGATACGGCAGAGATTCGGTCAGGATAGCTGATGATTCGGTTACGATCGTCATACCCTATGCATTCAAACCGACCTATGTCATAGCTCGTGAAGGGCCAAATGTGCATGAGATAGACTTAAGTGAAAAGGAACGTAAGGTACTATACTACCTTGTGGACAATCCTCATGCAAAGATTGCAGAAATCGCTGAGCACATAGATTCAAATGTATCCGCAGTGAAAAGGACCATGTCCATTCTGAGAGAGAAAGAGTTATTGATACGTGAAGGTACGAATCGTAATGCCAAATGGATCGTGAAGTCATTTACTGACAGTCACTGATTGGACCGGACTAGTCCGGACTAGTCCGGACTGGTTCATGAATCAGTAAACCATTTCTCTCATGGCGTATATCATAGGACATGATCGAGTTCGATGACTTCCTGAAGGTCGAGATGAGGGTCGGCACCATCGTTGATGCAGAACTCAATGCTAAGGCACGTAAGCCCGCATACAAACTGACCATAGATTTCGGCGATGAATTCGGTATTAAGACATCATCCGCTCAGATCACCGACATCTATACGCCCGAGACCCTCATCGGGAGACAGGTCATCGCCGTGATGAACTTCAAACCGATCAAAGTTGCCGATGTGAGGAGCGAGGTCCTGGTCCTCGGAACGGATACCGAACTCGGGGTAGCATTGCTGCAACCGGAAAGACATGTGGATAACGGTTCAAGGATATACTGAAGGTCTGTGGCTTATGAGAACACCATTGCGGTAACAGCCGTTCCGACGAAGAGCAACACGACGAAGATCGCACCGGCCTTGATCCACAGCTCCTTGTTCTTCTTACTCATAGCCGGACATGCGCATATTTGGTTATATGGCTTTTGTCACTGCCATCGATATGACGGTGGATGAATTCATGTCATGAGTGCCTGCTTATCACTGCTCTGCCTACATTGGAGACTTAAGACTAGATGCCTATTGTACATCATGTTCAGTTCAGACCTATCCGTCAGATATCGGTCATAATGCATTAATGTAGGCATTGCGCATATCCGGCATCGTTGAAGGGGTTGTCGGTACAAGAGGTCTATGGAGACTCGATCCGTAATTCAGGCATATGCGATGGGTGGTCATTGCGGACCTCATCGACGGAGGTCTGCAATGACCATATAACGATCACAGCAACATCATGCGCTGTTCTTCCGGGGATGCAGGGTGCAGATATGCGGGTGCAACGTCGAATACGGTCTTACAACCGACGACACCCTCCGCTCTCAGACGGAATGCGGCCCTAGCGTATGCCACCAGAACGCTCGCAGTGAATTCGGGATTGGAATCGAGATTCAGTTTGAACTCGATGACATGTTTTTTGTCACCTTCCATTCCGGTCCTTCCGCTGCGTATCACCACTCCGCCATGCGGGATTCCCTGATGATCGCGTTTGAACGTCTCCTCATCCAGGAAGTTCACTGTGGTATCATAGTCCGCAAAATAATTGGGCATGGTCTTGATGGCATTCTCTATCGCATCCAGATCCGCACCCTCCTCTGCAACCACGAAACACTCCCTGGTGTGCTTCTCTCTTGTAGAGAGCATAGGATTCTTACCTTCACGAACAGCTGTGAGGGCACTTTCCACGGGTATCGTGTACTGACGTGCATCCTTCACACCGGGCACACGTCTGATCGCATCGGAGTGTCCCTGGCTGACGCCGCGTCCCCAGAAGGTATAGTCGTTGCCGTCCGTAAGTATCGCTTGTCCAAGGAGACGGTTCAGGGAGAACAGCCCCGGATCCCAACCGACCGAGATGATGCCCAATGTACCGTTCGCCTTACAGACCTTATCCACATTGGCGAAATGTTCCGGAATCTTTGCATGGGTGTCGAAACTATCGATTACGGTGAAGTAATGTGCGAGTTCGGGGGTCTGTGTAGGCAGGTCGTTCGCACTTCCTCCACAGAGGATGAGCACATCGATCCTGTCCTTCCATTGGGAGGCGTCCTTGAGATCGTGTACAGGTACACCGGTGACGGTCTTGACTCCGGTAGGGTCCCTGCGTGTGAAGACCGCGACCAATTCCATATCATCGATGTTGTGTATAGCGCTCTCGACACCTCTACCGAGGTTACCGTATCCTGCGATTCCAATTCTGATCGTCATTGCGAATCCTTTCCTATGGTCAAAATTGTATCACCATAATTAAGGGATTCTATCGATGGTCGGTTTTTATACTAAATATTATATCAAAGGCGGACCGATAGGATGTCAAACCTCTATCAACAATGGGTTACGATGTTTCGGATTGCGGATCCTGGAGGCCATCTTCAGTTGGACCTTGTTGAAGTACTCGGGTTCGATTATGTTCTGGAAATCCCCTTTCCATACAATCTCCTCCCAGTGAAGATAGCCTGCATAGATGGGGTTATGCAACACTGTACGTAGATTGAACTTGTTCCATGCATTGCCTTTCCTGGTTAGTATACCTCTTGAGTTCAGGTTGTAGGCAATGATATCCATCGTCATCTCTTCATCCATGTACATACGATAGATGTCACGAACGGCATCCGCTTCATCCTCCACGGTCACAAGTGAACCATTATCATCGAACACATAACCGAAGGGTGCGTTGAATCCCAGAATCCCTGCGCCCTCCTCGGCCTTCTCGCGCATGCCCATATACGTCCTCTCACCGGTCTGTTCGGATTCCAACTGGGCGATACGTTGGATCATATCCATGGTGAATCTTCCGATCGCTGTGCTCGTGTCGATGCGATCGTAGGTGGAGACGAACTGTTGATGTCCCTTCTTCAAAAGGTCCATCATATCCATGAAGTTACGGCTGTTCCTATGGATCCTATCCATCTTCATGACGACGAGGACATCCCAGGTCTTACGGAACTCCGATTCGAAAAGTCTTTGATACCCCGGACGACGGGTGTTGGTTCCGGAATAACCGTCATCCTGGATCTCTTCCACGATGTCCATGTCCTGGACATCGCAGTATGCCCGCATTATGTCGAACTGTGCTGCCAAGGAGTATCCTTCCTCGGCCTGCTCATCGGTGGATACCCTTGCATAAAGGACAGCACGTGGACGTCCGGCGGTTTCATGAACGGACATCTTCAGCGACGACCCTTGGCCTTGTCGAAGATCTCACGGTCCACGATGGCCTCTCCGCAGATCCTTCCGCGTCTGTCGATACCGACGTAGACGGGGTTGTTGAGGATCTGGTGTACGGATGACTTGTACCAGATTCCGCCGGTCTTGGTGGTGAATCCTGCGGAGTTGAGGTAATCTGCGATGTTGTCCATGCTGTGACCGTCCACATACATGTTGAAGATCGCCCTCACGATGTACTTCTCGTCCTTATCGATCTCTTTCACGCCGTTCTTGTTCTTGAATCCAAGGGGCATACGTGATATGATCCCCCCTTCTCTTGCCTTCTTGTCCATTGCTATCGCCACTCTCTCACCTATTTGTTCGCTCTCTAGCTGGGCGATCCTTTCCGTTATGTCACGGACGAACCTCCCCATAGCAGTGGACGTGTCCAGTTGATCCTGAACCGAACAGAAGTCCTTCCCCAGACGATCGAGTTCCTCCATCATCAAAGCGAAGTTCATACTGTTCCTATGGATCCTGTCCAGCTTGTAGACGAGGATCACATCCCAGGTATCTGACTCGGACATCATCCGCTGATACTCTGGACGTTTAGTACTGCGGCCGGATTCCCCTTCCTCGCAATACTCCGCGGCAATATCCCAACCTTGAACCTTACAGTAGTTCCTCAGTTTGGATATCTGTGCATCTAGAGAGAAACCTTCGCTAGCCTGCTCCTCGGTCGATACACGAACATAGAGTGCGGCTCTCAAAGGTCCCTTTCCTTCCATCCCAGTAGGAATATTGTTTTTCGTAGTATATAAAATTGTTCTACAATTGTCGAACATTAACAATTTACACAATAAACTAACAAAATAATTGTTATTTTCATATTAGTTAAGCTGTGAACGTAACTGCTAAAAGAATATTGATAAAGAAAATTATTCATTTATTGCAAAAATTTAATCTATTTGGTTGATTTGAATATTTTTAGTCAGACTATTGTCAGACGTAAAAATACTACGGAATTCGTAGAAATCGTACGAACGTCGTCCAAGAATTGTCGATGATTTCGTTACTGGATGACGTGGGCAGGAATAGTGTAAAAGATGCGATGACGATCGTAATCGGAACGTGTCATCCATAGGAATTAACCCCTGCGCGCACGCGACAATATCTATAAGGGCCTCCACATTACCTTAGACCATGGTTACCTTCAGGGCCGGAATAGACATCGGTTCGACCACAGTCAAACTCGTTGTCATGGATTCCGACGATAACATTGTCTTCAGCGATTATTGCCGTCACCATGCCCGCGTCCAAGATACCCTCAGGGACCTCCTTATGGATGCCAGGGAGAAGTTGGGTGAATTCGATATCAAGGCCAAGATCACAGGTTCGGGATCCATCAACCTCGGAAAGGCGATAGGCATAGATTTCATCCAAGAGGTCGTAGCTGTAGCGAATGCCCTGAAGTACGTCGCTCCACAGACGGATGTGGCCATAGAGTTGGGTGGGGAGGATGCGAAGATCATCTACTTCACCGGTGGATTGGAAGAGAGGATGAATGGGGTCTGTGCCGGCGGTACCGGATCTTTCATCGATCAGATGGCATCGCTCCTACAGACCGATGCGACCGGATTGAACGAGTATGCGAAGGATTACAAGCTGATCCACCCCATCGCCGCACGTTGCGGAGTGTTCGCCAAGACGGACATACAACCTTTGATCAACGAGGGTGCGACCAAACCGGACCTCGCAGCATCCATATTCCAATCCGTGGTCAATCAGACCATCTCCGGACTCGCATGCGGGAAGCCCATCAGAGGTTGCGTCGCATTCCTCGGAGGTCCGTTGCACTTCCTCTCCGAACTGAAGAAGGCGTTCATTCGGACACTCGAACTCACCCCCGATAACATCGTCGATCCGGACAACTCGCACCTCTTCGCAGCCATGGGTGCCGCACTCGATGCGGAGGACACAGAAGCGATCGATGTGGACATCCTTCTGGAAAAATTGCAGAACAGGTTGAACGTCATATTCGAGATGCCGAGGTTGGATCCGCTCTTCACCGATGAACAGGAGTATTCCGAGTTCTGTGACAGGCACGAGAGTGCCACTGTTCCCAAGAAGGACGTATCGGATTACAACGGGAAGGCATTCCTCGGTATCGATGCGGGTTCGACCACCACCAAGCTCACTCTGATAGGGGCCGCAGGGGAGATTCTGTATTCGTTCTACTCCAACAACAACGGTAATCCCATCGCCACCGTACAGAGGGCGTTCTCCGAATTGAAAGGGATGCTGCATGACGGTATCGAGATCGCAAGGGCATGCTCCACGGGATATGGAGAATCACTGTTGAAAGCGGCGTTCTCGTTGGACGAGGGTGTCGTGGAGACCATCGCACACGGCACGGCGGCCAGTTTCTTCGATCCCGATGTGGATTCCGTCCTCGATATCGGCGGACAGGATATGAAGTTCATCAAACTGAAGAACGGTGTCGTGGACACCATCCTACTCAACGAGGCCTGTTCCTCAGGATGCGGTTCCTTCATCGAGAACTTCGCATCATCGCTCGGATACAACGTCGTGGAATTCTCCAAGGTCGCATTGTTCGCCGAATCACCTGTGGACCTCGGTACCAGATGTACCGTCTTCATGAATTCCAATGTCAAACAGGCACAGAAGGAGAACGTTCCTGTATCGGACATCTCCGCTGGATTGGCCTATTCCGTTGTGAAGAACGCGTTGTACAAGGTCATCAAACTATCCAACCCGGACGACCTAGGTAAGCATATCGTCGTACAGGGCGGAACGTTCCACAATCACGCCGTCCTGCGTGCATTCGAGAGGATCTCCGGCGTAGATGTCACATGTCCCGACATATCCGGACTTATGGGTGCATTCGGTGCAGCATTGGTCGCCAGGAAACATTATGACGGTAATGCATCCGCAATGGTGACATTGGACGATGCGTTGAACCTCGAGTACACGACCAAGAACGTTCGCTGTCAGAGATGCAGCAACCATTGTATGTTGACCATCAACGTGTTCGCAGGTTCCAGAAGATACGTCAGCGGTAACCGTTGCGAGAAGGGTGCCTCCGATAACGATTCCAAGGAGAAGGCACCGAACATGGTGGACTTCAAGTACGAGAGGATATTCGATTTCCCAACACTCTCCGAAGAGGAGGCTACAAGAGGTACCATAGGTCTTCCAAGGGTCCTGAACATGTATGAGAACTATCCGTTCTGGGCCACATTCTTCAGGGAGTTGGGCTTCCGTACGGTACTCTCGCCATCATCCAATAGGGGCATCTACGAATTGGGAATGGAGTCCATCCCTTCCGAATCGGAGTGCTATCCTGCCAAACTGGCCCATGGACATGTGCAGTGGTTGATCGATCAGGGGATCAAGGACATCTTCCACCCATGCGTATTCTACGAGTTCAGGGAGACCGATGCCGCCCAGAACAAGTACAACTGTCCGATCGTGGTCAGTTATGCGGAGAACATCAAGAACAACACCGAGGACATAACCCTCAAGGGCGTGAACTATCACCGTCCTTTCATCTCTTTCTTCAACGAGGATGTCGCCACCAAACGTCTCGTCAGATTCGCGAAGGATGAATGGGGCCTCCCTGAGAGTGAGGTAAGGGCTGCAGCACATGCGGCTTGGGTCGCACAGCGTTCCACCAAGGATGCCATACGTGAGGAAGGAAGGAGACGTCTCGAGGAGATGGGATCCCGCGGTATGAAGGGCATCGTCCTTGCTGGACGCCCATACCATATAGATCCGGAGATCAATCACGGAATACCCGACCTCATAGCGTCGTATGGTCTGTACGTGTTCACGGAGGACAGTCTGCCTCTGGACCAACAACCCACAAGACCAGTACGTGTCGTCGACCAGTGGGTGTTCCACTCCAGACTGTACACCGCAGCAGAATTCGTAACCAAGAGGAACGATCTCGAACTCCTTCAATTGAACTCCTTCGGATGCGGATTGGACGCTGTGACCACCGATCAGGTCTCCGAGATACTCGAACAGAGCGGTAAGTTGTACACGGTATTGAAGATCGACGAGGTCAACAACCTCGGGGCTGTCAGGATACGTATCCGCAGCCTCCTTGCCGCAATGGAGACCATCGATGACCGTTCCGACAGGTCGTCGTATGTGATGCAACCCTTCGAAAGGGCCGAGTTCACCGCGAGGATGAGGGAAGAGGGGTACACGCTCATCTGCCCGCAGATGAGTCCGATCCACTTCGAGTTCATCCAACCCCTCATGAAGAAGTATGGTTACAATGTAGTCATCCTCGATAATGACGGTCGCAGGGCCATCGACACCGGATTGAAGTTCGTCAACAACGATGCTTGCTACCCATCCATCATCAGTATCGGTCAGATCATGGATGCGGTGCTCTCCGGCGAGTATGACACGGACAGATTGGCCATAGTGATGTCGCAGACCGGAGGATGTTGCAGGGCAAGCAATTACGTCGCATTCATCCGCAGAGCGTTGACTAAGGTCAACCTTTCACACATCCCCGTCATATCCATGAACTTCAATGGAATGGAGAGGAACGAAGGGTTCTCATTCAGCAAGAGCATGATCGTCGATGCCGTCCAGGTCCTCGTCTATGGCGACTTGTTGATGAGATGCCTGTATCGTGTACGTCCCTACGAGTTGGTCCCCGGTTCCGCCAACGAACTGTATGCCAAATGGAGGGACAGATGTCTGGAGATCCTCCTTTCCGGTCACGGACTGAGGAGATTCAAGAGGACCTGTAAGGAGATCGTGAAGGACTTCGATGAGTTACCGATCCATGAGGACATGGTGAAACCGAAGGTGGGAATCGTCGGAGAGATCCTCGTCAAGTACATGCCGTTGGCCAACAACTACCTCGTGGACCTTCTTGAAAGGGAGGGGGCGGAGGCAGTCGTCCCCAATCTGATCGATTTCTTCAGCTATGGAGTGTACAGCAAGAGGTATAACGGGGAGTATCTGGACTTCGACAAGAGGATGGTCAGGAGGTCCAAGTGGGGGACCAGGCTCATCCGTTTCATCCAGAGGCCTGCCATGTCCGCATTGGAGAACAGCAAACGTTTCAGTGTCCCGATGCACATCGAGGAGATCGGAGAACATACCAAACCGATCCTGTCCATAGGTAACCAGTATGGTGAAGGATGGTTCCTGGCAGGCGAGATGGTGGAACTCATCAAGTCCGGCGTACCGAACATCGTCTGTATCCAACCTTTCGCATGTTTGCCAAACCACGTGGTCGGAAAGGGTGTGATCAAGATCCTACGCGAGATGTACCCCGAATCCAATGTGGTCGCAGTGGACTACGATCCGGGAGCATCCGAGGTCAATCAGCTGAACCGTATCAAGCTGATGCTTTCTATCGCGAAGGAGAACCTGAAGAACGTTGAGTGATGCGATGTCTTCTCAAATCGGAAAATCGTGTATATGTACATGATTTTCCGATTTATCAGAAGTTCAATGAATTCTCATCCATGAGGAACTGAATCAGACCGATGAAAAAGATGCCATCATCATTGTAGTGTGGTTTCATGCTGTTGCCCAGGATTATGACCTTCTTGAAAGAATCCTTGATCCTCTTCAATGGCCTGAGTTCCTGTTCTTTCATACTATCGTTGTCCATCATGAATACGGATTGAATATAGATGGAACGACTGCCTGTTCTGGCGATGAAATCCACCTCTTGACGTACAAGGGGCCTTTTATCACCCTTATCCTTCCTACAGAGTATCTCTCCCACATCCACTTCGAATCCACGGGAACGTAGCTCATTGTAGATGATATTCTCCATAATCTGTGGGCGGTCGGATAGCTGACGGAAATCCAATCTGGTATTTGTCAATCCATGGTCAACGGAATAGTACTTTCTGGTAGATGAGATGTGTTTTCTGCCCTTAATATCGAACCTCTTACAGGTCTCAAACAGGTACGCGTCCTCCAAATAGCCGATGTATTTGGTGATGGTGTCCTCATCAGCGCCCTTATAGCCCGTACTTACCATCGTATTTCTGATATTGGTGACATTAACCAATGATCCGATGGATGATGACAGTACATCCATGATATTATCTAGCACATAAGGCAGCCTCACATTCTTCCTTTCCTTGATATCAAGGAGATATGTCGTATTCATGATATGATCGAGGTAGGAGATCTTCTGTTCTTCGCTTTTGAAATGGATTAATTCAGGCAATCCCCCATATGCCATATACTCCTCAAGAGCCTCGTATCTATCTCCATCATATGCTTTGACATATTCCGAAAATGATAAGGGGCGAACACGAATTTCATCGGCTCTGCCTCTGAACTCGGTGATTATGTCCGAAGAGAGATATTTCGAATTGGATCCTGTGACGTACACATCCACGTTGTGCATCCGCAAAAGGGAATTCATCAACATCTCGAATCCGTCTGCGAGTTGGATCTCATCCAACATTACATAGTGGATATCATCGTCCACGATATTGTCCAGGATCCATCTGTGCAGTCCCTCTACATCACGGTACGCCTTATTCTCCAACGAATCCAATGCCATACGTAAGATGTGTTCCTCATCCACCTCTGATTCACGTAGGTGATTATAGAACAACTCGAAGAGAAGATAAGATTTGCCACATCTTCTGACTCCGGTGATTACCTTGATCATCCCATTGTGTTTCCTGGAAATCAAACGGTTGAGGTATCTGTTCCTGGCATATTTCATCAGATCACCAAATCGGAAAATTGTGTACACATGCATATTTTTCCGAATATGTAAAAGCCGCCCATAGAATCACTTACGGTCACAATCCAATCAATCAAGAATATCATCAGAGTATAACTCTAGGAAGATATGCTAAAAAAGGATGTGTGGGGGTTGTACCCCACGTTTAACGTCTTGCGACCCATCTGATGATCTTTAACAATACGACGATTATCGTGATGATTACTACGATCGCTAGGATCAGGGCCACGGCAAGTACCACCAGGACCCAAGCGAACGAGAAGTTCCCGAAGGGATTGCTGGTTATGACATACCCGTCCTCGAACGAATCCGTGATCCTGTATGTCATCATGCCGTCGTTGTATTTCGATCCCCAGATGGGGGAGAGTTCCATATCCTCCCCTTCATCGTCATAATCGAGACCCCATACAAGCAGGAAGAGCTCGATGTCGTTCTCGGCCATCTCATATGGGATTCCGATCTCCACATCTATGCCTTCACCGACATCATCGAGATCCTCGATCGGGACACCGTTATTCAGGATGAACGGGGCGTAGACGTTCTTGTGATACATCTTATCGAAGACATCTGTGAACTCCCTGTTCTCGGTGACACAACCGAATGTGAACAGATCGGTGCCCTCGGACTCCATCTCGGTGAATATCTGTTCGATCGCATCCATGGTGAGAATGAAAGTGATGTTACCTGCAATTATCACTCCCTTACCATCCGGTCCGATGTTGTTGAGGATGTTGTCCGAATCGTCGGGGTCGATCATCACCCTGGTGAGATTGAAGGGTGAATCCCCCGCATCACCGATCTCGTAGACGACCTCACTCTCCGATCCCGGGCGGAGGTGGTATGGGTCCTTGGACAACTTCCATGGCACATCCTTATCGATCGCAGGGATCACGGACATGAACGGGGCCAGATGATCTTCGTACAAAGGATCATGCGACTCGATGAACTTCCTCTCGTCGTTCACGGTGTCAGAACCTACTAGGAAGTTGTCGTACAGCAACATCTCCCCGCCACCGATGACGATCGGATCGTCCCATGTGACGTCCATGCAGTACCAGAGCCCATCATCCATCATGATGTAGTTCCACATATGCGGCCCGGAACCGTCTTTGGAGTATGATGTACCGGAGACATTGATACATGGGATCCCTGCCTTGTCACAGAGGTACTTCATAGCCATGGAGTATCCCTGACATACTGCCTCACCGTCGACGAAGACTCCGAGGATGTTGTATGCGTTATCATACTCCTCCGAGAGGGTCGCAGGGGTATCGTAACTGCAATCGTTGATCATCCTGTCATGGAAACCTTTGATGAGTTCGTAGGTCATTCTGCCGGATGTGACGTAACCATTCACGGATTCGTCCACCTTGGATTTGAGTTCGGTCAATTTGGCAGATTTATCCGTTGCGAGGGCGATCGGTCCGATGTATTCCAGAGGTATCGTCAGAGTATTACCGGAATGTGAGCCACCATCACCCATCCAACGGATCCAGAAATACTGTGGCTGTTCCCAGATGAAGGCTTGGAACGCCCTTCCAATATCATCGCTAGATGGGTTGGATGCCATTGTGATTGTCAAATCACCAAATGATTTTGATTCGGCGTGTGCCACCAGTGCATCATACACCTCCTTACCATCCGCACTCAATGAATCATAGTACACGAGATAGGATGGAGCGGTCGCATCCACATCATCGGTCGCCATGGGCAATCCGATGAACGGGATACAGAGCATCATAGCGATCGTCAACATCGCAAAGATGCGAGACTTCGATGAAATCCCATTCATGAGAACGTAACCGACACATATCCTTAAAAAGGTTTGAATCGGAAATCCGATGATGACGGACACGATAGGTCGAAGCGCCCCCATATCCGGGCCGGGCAGTCGTAACCGCTATATCGGTAGCGGAGGATTCATGCATCATGACCATGTTGATCGCCTATGATGGAAGAGCGAATACCGAGAAGGCATTGGAATATGCCATCAGGAATTCGGTGGTCTATGGTGAGAGGCTGATCGTCCTTACCGTCATCACCAAGAATGCAGTGTCCGAGATAGACGTCGCTCACGACAACGCGGACAAGGCAGTCTCCAAAGCGAAGGAGGGCGGTGCGGATGTACAGAGCATCGTTGAATCGGGCCAACCGGATAAGGTGATCCTCGAGACCGCGGCACGTTTCGATTGCGGTACCATCATCGTAGGGAGGTCCAGCAAGACCGCTTTCGATAGGGTCATCATGGGAAGCGTATCCAACTCCATCGTTGCCAATGCGAAATGTACGGTGATCGTCGTTCAGTGACGCATCCTCAACGCCTTGATCAGGGAACGTATGACACGGTCCGGCTCGGGAGGACATCCCGGGATGTACATATCGACATTCAGGGAATCCCCTATGCCCTCTCCGATCACATCACCTTCGACGAACATTCCGCCCGATATCGCACATGAACCGGATGCGATGATGAGTTTAGGGTCGGGTGTGGCATCGAACGTCCTTCTGCAGGCTTCCGACATGTTGACGCACATAGGCCCGGTGACCAGTAGCGCATCGGCATGTCTAGGGGAAGCCACCGTCTTGATACCGAAACGTCCCGCATCATAGAACTGGTTGGACATATTGTTCAACTCGATCTCGCATGCGTTGCACGATCCCGAATCCAGTTCCCTTATCGCTATGGACCTTCCGAACCTTCTGCACACATCCTTGTCCAACGACCTTTCCACCGACGACGGGTCCGTGTCCCTATCGAACACCAGTTCCTCGCGTGTGAGTGTGTAGTCAGGTGCCGGGATCTCGGATATGCATCCGATAGGACACACCATTTCGCAATCCATGCAGAACAGACATCTTCCAAGGTCTATCCTCCAGGTGTCATTGATGGATATCGCCTTGGTAGGGCAGTTCTCGGAACACTTGCCGCACATGGTGCATTCGGAGGAGGCCATAGGCATCATCTCCCTGTCATCCATCATCATATCGATTGGTTCGGTGTTCCTGTCCCCGGTAACGAGATTCCTAAGACTTCTCTTCAACATGATATGACCTCACAGATCGTTCCCGCTGTACGATAGTCCGAAGCTCTTGTTGATCAGGGGGAAGTCTGGGACCACATTTCCCGGAACGGCATGGCACATACCGAACCAGTTGATGAACGACGGATCCCTGACGTTGTATCTCCATATGTTGCCGTCACGAACGGTCATGCAATGGACAAGTTCTCCACGGGGGGCCTCTACGACGGAACAGTGGAAACCGTCGGAGATCTTCGGTCTGACCCTCGTCTCCCCCGGTTTCATGGATTGGATGCACTGGTGGATGATACTTATGGAATCGGAGATCTCCTCCGATCTGACCCAAGTCCTCGCCTGTACATCGCCCTTCACGGATGTGTTCACCCTCAGACCTAGTTCCCCGTACATCTCGTACGGCAATTCCTTCCTGACATCGGACGCAATACCGCTCGCACGTGCGATGGGTCCGGTGGCACCGATGATCCTGGCATCCCTCTCGGAGAGTACGCCCGTAGTCTCCAACCTGTCCGCAAGATACGGGTTGTCCATCATGGACTCGAGTTCCTCGATCTCGAACTTCAGGATCATCATGAAATCGTCCAACTCCCTGAGTCTGGTGTCCGGAACGTCCCTCCTCACGCCCCCGGGGACCACCATGTTCATCAACATACGGTGTCTGGTGAGCCCATAGTTCATCCTGAGGACCTTCTCCAGGATTCCGCCTCCTGCGAAGGACGGTACGTTGAACGCTGTGTCCGTACACATGCCGGTGACCGCACCGAGGTGGTTGTACAACCTCTCCATCTCTGCCAGGATCGTTCTGATGTACCTCGCCCTCTCGGGGATATCTATATCGGACTCCATCATCTCGGAGTATGCGATGCAGTTGGCGACACAGGTGTCCCCGGAGATCCTTTCGACCAGGCGCGAACTGTCCGTGGTCACTGGCATCTCCATCATCCTCTCTATGCCTCTGTGAACGAATCCCAAAGATGGGTTCAATTCAATGACGGTCTCTCCCGCCACACTGAATCTGAAATGTCCGGGTTCTATTATGCCTGCGTGGACCGGTCCGACCGGTATCTCGAAGATGTCGTTACCTACGGTACGGTTCCTGGGCAACGGTACCCTGACTTCGGTGGAACGGTCATATGTTCCCTTCTGTAGAGGATGTCCGTCCCCCTTCCTCCTGTACACGATGGGGTCCATCTCGGAATCCGTGAACCTCACACCGCTCATCTCCGACATCAACCTCTCGTAAACGGTCGAACACCATGTGATGTCGGACAAGGGTGTCGCATATTGTGTGAAATCATACGATATCGCAACGACGGAATCGGCCCTACGCATGACGATATCTATCGTACCGCCCTCTTCTGCGAACATCGTCATGATCGAATACCCATCATCGATGTATCCGGAGACTGTATCGTGTACGCAGTCCTGTGTTACATGCATGACATCCATCACCATACGGCCACCCCCTCGATGGTGTGCACGATACCTATGATGCAATCCTTCAACTGTTCGGGCATGAACAGACCAAGAGCGAGTGTCGTCACGAACAGGATCGCCAACGGGACGTACCTAGATGGACGCTCGTCCGCGTGGACCTCGCGGTCGCATGCACCTATCATCATGGGGAACACGTTCCTGGTGAAACCTCCGAACACTATGGCCAACGCCAACACCATCAGGATGGTCAGCCACGTCATGCCCGCGTCCATCGATGCGGAGAGCAATGTGAATTCGCTCACGAACACCGCGAACGGGGGTGCACCCACGATGGCCAACGAACCTGCCGACAGCATGAACGATGTGAACGGCATGGACCTTCCCAATCCGTGTATCCTCCTCATATCGCGTGTCCCATATGCCTGTATGACGTTGCCTGCGGAGAAGAACAGTATCGGTTTCGTGATGGAATGAGCAATGATCTGCAACACCGCACCGGCGATGGCCAACGGTGATCCGATACCGAACCCTATGGCGATCAGTCCCATGTTCTCTATACTCGAGTATGCCAACATCCTCTTCAGGTCCTTCGAGGAGACCATGAACAATGCCGCGATCACCAACGATACGATACCGAACACCAACAATAGTGAGGATGCGAATCCCGGATTCACGAGTTCGGATATCGAATAGAACCTCAGGATGCCGTACATGGCGCAGTTGAGCAACACTGCGGACAGCAGTCCGCTGACAGGACTCGGTGCCTGACTGTGCGCATCGGGCAACCATGCATGCAACGGAACGAAACCGACCTTCGTTCCGAATCCCACGATTATCAATACCATCGCCATCTTCATCAACGCGGGATCCAGGGAGTCCGCGGCGGCCATGAGTGCGGGCCAATCTAACGATGCATCCGAATCGACGGCACCTATGGTGGATGCATACACCAACGTGTATCCTGCCAATGCGATGGTTATTCCAACCGAACACAGGATGATGTATTTCCATGCGGCCTCCGTGGACTCTTCGTCCGTATGGAATCCGACGAGGAACGTGGATACCAGGGTGGTGGCCCCGATCCCCAGCCATACGATGGCCATGGAACGTGCGGTGAATGTCAGCATCATCACGGAGATGAACACCATCATCAGTGCGTAGTACTGCCCGATGTCCCTGGTGAGGATCTCCCCCTCCTCGGATTCGTACCCGATGTACCCCATGGAATATACGGATGCCATGGCACCGACCATAGCTACCAACATCATGAACACGGCTGACATGCCGTCCATGTAGAACATGCCGTCGTCCAGTACCTCACCGTCGATGATGGGTACGCACAGTACGGCCGCAAGTACCAATTGCACCATAGTACAGAACGGCATGATCCTGTCGATGTATCCGGACCTCCTTCCGAGTACGCATACTGCGGAGGAGACCGACATCCAACAGATCAGTGCCAAAAGTGCGGCGTTCATTCCTTCAACCTCCTGAGGAACGACGTGTCCACGGAATTGAATGACTTGTTTATCCTATATGCGAAGATTCCGATGATGATTATGGCCACCATGACATCGAAGAACGCACTTAGCTCGACGATCAGTGGCATTCCGTGGGAGAGTGCCAATGCTCCCAGGAACAGACCGTTCTCCATCATAAGCAGACCTACGGTCTCCGTGATGGCCTTCCTACGTGTGCACATCATCAGAAGACCTATCAGCAGCATGGAGCACGATAGTGCGATGCAGCTCCTCTCCACGGTCTCGACCGATGCTATCAAAGGCTCGGTGATGTAGTAGGAGAGAAGAATCATCACTCCCGCCAGAAGCAACGATCCGACGATGCCTATGCTGAGCTCCACCTCCTTGTCCACATGGATCTTGCTCATGATATACGACAGCATCTTGGGCATGGCTATGACCTTCAGGACTACGGTCAACACGCACATGATGTAGATGTGATGCGAACCGGACGACGACGCGATGATGAACGCCAACAGTGCAAGGAATATGGATTGCAACGAGAACAGTTGGATCAGTGGCCTCATACGTGTGGTGGCCACGGCCATGACCGAGGTGAGCAACATCAGGACGGCACATAGGTCGATCAGGTTTCCGATAATTACACTATCCATCCTCCGCACCTCACAATATGTACAAAGATATCATCGCCAACAACGACAATGTGAAGGACACCGTCAACAGATTGGGTGTCTTGAACAGTCTGGTCTTACATAGTATGGATTCCGCGAGGGCCAATACGAATGCCATCAGCAGCATCTTCGCCAATGTCACGATCAACGATACCGACAGGGACATCGGGTCCGGCTCGTAGGCGATACCCCACGGGAGGAACAGGGAGCTCATCATCGCCATGAATATGGTCAATCTCATCATGGAGGACAGCTCCATCATGGCCAATCCCCTTCCGGAGTACTCGAGTATCATGGCCTCGTGCACCATCGTCAGTTCCAAGTGTGTGGTGGGGTTGTCGAAGGGTATCCTCGCGTTCTCTGCCAACAGGGTGATCAGGAATGATGCGGCAGCGAGTATCAATGCCGGGCTCACCGCGGCGAGACCCATCCTAACGATCGCCTCCGACACGGAGCCCATGTCCGTACCCGCACCTGACATGACCGCGATCGTTGCGATGGAGATCAACAGTGCAGGTTCGATGAGGACGGACATCATCAGTTCCCTGCTGCTTCCCATACCTCCGAACGTGGACCCGCCCTCGAGACCACCGAGGACCATGGTGAACCTGTACAACGTGAAGATGTACACGACAGTGACCAGGTCACCGAACGGTGCCAACACACCGGTGAATATGAACGGGACGACCAATGCCAGGACGAGCATGGATGCCATGCACACGTACGGTATGCCACGGAACAGCCAGGAGCAGTCTTTGGATGTGACCTCGTTCCTCGAGAACAGCTTCCTGAGGTCCCTGTACGGCTGGAGGATGCTTGGACCCACCCTCCTCTGCATCAACGCCTTGAACTTGGACACGAGCCCGTACATCAATGGGGAGATGAGGACCAGCAACAATGCCTGGCCCAGTTCGACGGCAACCTCCAACGGCGTCATAGCCACCTCACCGCCAGGAGTGCCACCATGAGTGTTATCAACATGTATGCCAGATATGATTGGATGTTACCGGTCTGCATACGCCTGACCTGATACGATAGGGCGAAGATACCGGCACCTATCGGCCTGTAGATGTATTTCACGAACGGTTCCATGAAACGCGTCACGTACCTGTTCCCCCTCTTCTCGGTGGTGTCCCCATAGATCGGATGGAACACCCTAACGATGGGTTGAGAGAAACCCTCCGAGGAGTACTGCATCCTCTCGTCGAGCGTACCGCCGCATCCCCATGTCTCGTCTATCCTACGGGATGTCCTGAATATGCGTGTGGCGAGGAACATCAACAGTATACATCCTCCCAACAACAGGCCCAAGGTCATCGGCTCCAGACTTCCGGACAGGGCGACCCTGTAGTCCGTATCGATGGCGGAGATGTCCGAGATACCGGAGGAGATACCGTCCATTATCGGGAAGGAGAACAGTCCCATCGCTACACAGAAGGATGCCAAAACAACCAACGGTGCAAGGGAACCTCCCCTGAGGGGTCTCGGATCGGAAGCCCCTTCGGACCTGGGCCTTCCGAGGAATATGAACCCGTACATCCTCGCATAGGACGTGGCTACGACCATACCGCAGACACCCATCATCGCGATGAGCAACGGCATGAAGACCCTCATCGACGAGGAGACCGTGTCGGTACCTATGAGTGCCTGTAACATCAGCCACTCGCTGACGAATCCGTTCATTGGCGGGATCGCAGTCAGGGACATGGCGCCGACCAATGCGACCGCGGAGAGGCCCGGTAGAACACATGCCAGCCCGCCCAATCTGTCAATCGTCCCCTCACCGGTGACATCCTCGATGGAATCGACCGTGAGCATCATCAATGACTTGAACACGCTGTGGTTGATGGTGTGGAACAGTGCGGCCACCGTGACCAACGAGGTCAATGCGGGGAATGAATCGGAGAACAGCATCGCCAGGGAGAGGCACATGGTCACCAATGCCATGTTCTCCATGCTGGAGTATGCCAGGATCCTCTTTGGACCGGTCTGGACCATGGACTCCATTGCACCCCAGAGAGCGGTCGCTGCGCTTACAATGCACAATACTATCGCCACGGCGGGAACGAGACCTGATGTACCGACCCACGAGAAAACGCTCTTGAACAGTACCAATACGGCCACGTTGGAACATACGGTCGTCAACAGTGCAGTTGTGTGGGTGGGGGACAGAGCGTACATCTCGGGCATCCATGCGTGGAACGGGATCGTTCCAAGTTTGGTTCCGAATCCCAAGAACAATGCCAGTATCAGGAGGGACGATGCCCCTTCACCCATGGTGAGGGATAATTGGGACCATGATCCCATGTCCTCGGTGCCTGTGAACACCCAAAGATATCCGAAGACGGCCATGATGACCAATCCTCCGATATGTGTGATCATGAAGAACCTCCATCTAGGGAGGTCGTTGTTGTCCGCCATCAGGAACGTGACCAAGGAGACCACTTCCCACGAGACTAACAACAGGATGACCGAATCGGCCATCATGCACAAGATACATGCTACGAACAGCGAACATGCGAGTGCCAGATATCCGTTGCTGTACCTGTGTCCCGAATGGGTCATGTGGAACACGACCATAAGGAACACCACGGAGGATATCGATACGAAGATCGATGTGATCAGGTCGACGGTCACAATGTACCTTCCAAGGAACGATTCCAATGGGAACGTTGCCGAGAAACCCCCCGTATAGAGATGGATCGGGAGACATGCGACCCCTGCGATGCATGATATGACGCACAGTGCGGAGGAGATCCTCCCTAAACGTTCGTCGCGCAGAAGTCCGAGGAATATGCCGATTATCACGGGTATCAATAAGATCGATAGGTATGCGACAACGATTGTCTGTTCGTCAGGCCCCACAGGAACACTTCCGATTGCCTTGTTATAGCTAATAGGAGTTAAATGTTGTGCCTCTGCCCCGGACGAGGCGTTCTCGGTATAAAGAAGCCCTTTGCATGCCCTATGGTGTCGGGTACCGCATAGTGGAATCTGTCATGTCCGACAGCATGTTATCATCGCATTCATCGGATCACAGAAGGGATGATCCGATCCCACCGCACAAATGGCGATGGGATCTTGATAATTGGTTTTAGAACAGACTGAAGACCTTGTCGGAGTATCCGACGGTGTCATCGATGGGCAGACCGGCGATGATCAGTCCCTGGCAGAACATGATCTCGGCCATCTTGGTCGCCTTGTCCTTGTCGTTCTCGACGGCATCCTTCAATGCAGCGAATGCAGGGTGGTCCGCATTGATCTCGAGGACGTACTGTGCCCTCATGGAGCCGTCGTAGTCGGGCAGTCCGCGGAAGTACTTCTCCATCTCGATGGAGATGTTACCTTCACTGGAGAGCATGACGGCGTGGTTCTTCAGCTTGTTGGAGATCTTAACGGCCTTGACCTTGTCACCGAGTGCTCCCTTGACGAAATCGAGGACGTCCTTGGACTCCTCCTGCTTGGCCTCGTTGTCCTTCTTCTCCTCCTCGGATTCTAGTCCGAGGTCATCGGTGGTGATGTTGCAGAACTCCTTCTCCTTGTACTGTCCGATTCCCCTCATGACGAACTCGTCGACATCCTCGATCATACAGAGGATATCGTAGCCCTTATCGAGGACGGTCTCGGTCTGGGGGAGTGCCATGGCGTGCTCCACGGTATCGGATGCCACGTAGTAGATCTTGTCCTGTCCGACGGCCATGTTCTCGATGTACTCGTCGAGTGTTACGAGCTCGTTCTTCTTCGAGGAGTGGAACATCAACAGGTCGGAGAGCAGGTCCTTGCGTGCACCGTAGTCATCGACGATTCCGTACTTCAGCTGACGTCCAAAGCTCTTATAGAAGTCGTTGTATGTCTCGCGGTCATCCTTGAGGATCTTTGCAAGCTCGTTCTTGATCTTCTTGGTGAGATTGGAGGAGATAGCCTTCAACTGGTGATCGTGCTGGAGGATCTCACGGGAGATGTTGAGTGAGAAATCGGGAGAATCCACGACTCCGCGGATGAAACGGAAGCAGTAAGGCAGGATGTCCGCACACTTCTCCATGATCATGACACCGTTGGAGTACAGCTGCAGTCCGGGCTCGAACTCCCTCGAATAGAAGTCGTAGGGTGCCTTGGAGGGGATGAACAGCATCGCCTTGTAGCTGGTGATTCCCTCTGCGTTGACACGTACAATTGAGAGGGGGTCCTCGAAGTCGTGGAACTTGGACTTGTAGAACTCCTTGGCCTCTTCGTCGGCTTTCTCGGACTTCTTCTTCTGCCAGACGGGGATCATGCTGTTGATGACCTTGTCCTCGACCTTGGTGACGTACTCCCTTTTGGGTTCACCGTTCTCTTCCTCCTCACCGGTCTCCTCCCAGGAACCGGACTCGACATCCATGTGAATCGGCCAACGGATGTAGTCGGAATAGGTCTTGATGAGGTCCTGGATGCGGAAGGACTCGAGGTACTCACAGTAATCGTCGTTCTCGGTGTCGGGCTTGATGTGGAGGACGATATCGGTACCCCATCCGCGTTTGTCGCACTCCTTGATGGTGTATCCGTCAATACCGTTGCTCTCCCAGCAGTACGCTTGGTCGGTTCCGAACGATTTGGTGATGACCTTGACGTTGTCAGCGACCATGAATGACGAATAGAATCCGACTCCGAACTGTCCGATGATGTTGGATTCGGCCCCTTCCTCCAGAGAGGTCTTGAAATCGAGTGAACCGCTGTGTGCGATGACTCCGAGGTTCTTCTCCAGTTCCTCATCGGTCATTCCGATACCGTTATCGGAGATGGTGATGGTGCGTGCCTCCTTATCGACCTTGATGTCGATCCTCAGGTCGGCAGCGGAAACGGCGATGGATGAGTCCCCGATCGCCTTGTAGTTCATCTTGTCGATCGCATCCGATGCGTTCGAGATGAGCTCACGAAGGAAGATCTCCTTGTGAGTGTAGATAGAATTGATCATAAGGTCGAGAAGACGCTTGGATTCTGCTTTGAACTGTTTCTTAGCCATCTTTACATCACTTCTGTTTATCCGAGAATGCGAGTTCTCGGGACATACACCAATATTTTAGAACTTCTATAAAAGGATGACTAATCTAGTACTAACCGCACAGTTTGAAAACGCCCGCTTCCGATAGAAGGAACATCTGTGCAAAATACGGATGATCCCCATATTGTGGTATGCAAGTTCAGAGACATATTGCCATGTATATCGGCAGATACAGCAGATCACGTTCTTTTCTGAGATCCTTCGTGTGCAATACGTAACATTGCCCGAGATGTTTCGTATACTTATCCATCAGATGATCCAAGGAGCTGTGTAACGTACTCCTCCCCGTCTTCACCTCGATCACAGAGATCCTATTACCGGACCTTATCATGAAATCGACTTCGGACCGATTCTTACTGCTCTTCCCATCTCCGCCCTCCTTGTAGAACGCATGGAAGAACAACCTATGCCCTCTGCTCCTTAGAATCTGAGCGACGACGTTCTCCGCGAACATACCTTCGTTGATATGCAGACGATCCTGCAGGATATCGATATAGATCTCGTGTTCGGTCGAGACGTTCATGTCGATGGCCAGGGTCACCAAAAGACCTGTATCACCTGAATAGATCTTCATTGTGGAGAGATCCTTGTTCAATCCCAATGCGACATTCGGTGCTGATGCGTTGTAACACAGGTTCGCGATCATCGAATCCTCCAACCAATAGATCGGATCCTCATAGTTGGCAAACTTGCCGTTCTTGTCCACATCCGTGATTTTGAAGACCTTGTCATGCTTCGATAATTCGGAAGGGATCGATTCGAAGAGTGCGGCAGTCTTCCTCTTATTGACCCTCGTACGTTTACCGATATCCTCCTTGTACAGATCGATGATTTGTTTCTTGATCCTCTCGACCTTGGAGAAATCCCTTGTGGTGATGTACTCCTTAACCACCTGGGGCATTCCCCCAATGACCATATATTTTCTGAAAGTGTCCAATATTGAAGAATGGACATCATCACCGAGAGGTGTTTTCAATTCGAAATGTTCCCTTATCGTAGGGATCGTTACCTCATCGCCCAGTGCCCAACAGAATTCCTCGAAATCCATTGGATACATCTTCACCTTCTCTTCCTCCGAAGGTATGACGATATCCTTGACATTCTCGTGTATGGAGATCAAGGATCCGGTTTCGATATAGTCATATCTTCCATCAGCCACGAGGAATTTTATGGCCTCTCTTGCCCTGGGCCATTTCTGTACCTCATCGAAGATGATGAGGGTCCTACGTTCGAAGAATCTTGTGAATGTAAGATTGGATAGTTTTTGAAGGAGCATGGGGATATCGTGCAAATCGTTGACGAACAGATTCTTGATCTTAGATGAGGTATTACTGAAGTTTATGAGGACATATGAATCATACTCCTTCTTTGCGAATTCTTCGACGATATAGCTTTTTCCGACACGACGTGCACCTTCGATCAACAATGCAGAAGCACCTCTGCTTTCATTCTTCCACTGGACGAGCCGGTCGAAAATCTTCCTCCTCATGAAGGTGATATTTCCTCTGACCTTAATAAATGATTACTTGATTTTTCCTCTGACCTTAACTAACACAACATGAATTCTTCCTCTGACCTTAAGGTTCGGAAATCGACGAAGACGAACCAGAGCAGGATGGCATATGATACGCCCCCTTGGACTCCAGCACCCCGACTATTAGGCACAGATACGTGTGGAACACAGAGTACCGAAAAACCTCAGGCATTCGGAAAATGAGGGCAGATGTTCGATCCACGTGGGCTCATACCCTGCGTTTGATCCTGTACGCAGCCAATGCGAAGAACAGTACCGTGATACCGAACACGTAGACCAACATCATCGGTTCGGAGACCATCATGTCACCGATGTACAGGTCGAATCCCATATCGCATCTGAACGATTCGATCTCCGATACGGGAACGCCTGCGAACGCCTTGTCCAACGCATCCTGTGCCAAGGAGTCCCTGAACAATGCCGCCATCTGACTAGCAGGGACGAACGTGGATATGGCCTGCATCGCAGCGGGCATCGTACCAGCAGGCATGTAGATCCCTGCGAGGAATCCGATCAACACACTCACGACGGTGAAGAATCCGGAGAACGCACCTGTGCTCTTCAGGAAAGATGTGAGAGCGTACATTATGATGGATGCGGACAGGGACGAGGGTATCAACAACAGGACGGTGGTCAGTATCCCGGTGAGGGACAGCGGACATCCTGTCACGGAGAGATAGATCAGACAGATCGCCAACGTTATCGCACTCATGACGAGACCGACGCCGAATGTACTGAGGACGTATCCCATGGATATCCTCCACGGACTCATGGGCGTCACCAGCACATCCTTGTCACGCCCATCCGCACGGTCCTCTATCATGGTCTGCAACGCACCCGCACACGTCGTCACGGGAACGATACCCAGGATGCCGGCCATCACCCACGAGTCTATGAGGTTGGACATACCGGGGATGTCGGGCCACGAGTCTATGAGCATGTTCCTGAGGAATATCAGGTACAACAGCACGACAATCAATACTCCCATCAGGGAGAAGAATACGCTCTCCCTGTCACGGAAGTAGCAGAGCATGTTACGTTTGGCCAATGCCAAAGACGGATCCATCACTCGTCACCTCCCGTTATGGATACGAACGCTTCGTCCAAGGTGCCTGTGCGTACCTCGAACGATTCCATCATGTCTTTGACCGATTGGATTATGGGAATGGCATCCATCGTGGATGCCAGCTCTATCGTGAAGGTGCCTCTGGCCTCGCTGAAGGCGATACCCATGTCCGACAGGCATTTATCCATGGCCTCGGGATCCTTCGCCACCAGGACCATCCTGTCGCGGCTGTAGGTGTCCTTCAGTTGTTCGGGGGTACCGCGGACGGTGATGTTCCCGCGGTCGATGATTATGACGTCGTCCGCATTCGAGGCCTCCTCCATGTAATGCGTGGTGAGGAGTACGGTGATGCCCTTCTCCCTGTTGAGTCTGAACACCGAGTCCCAGATGACCTTACGCGTATGTGGGTCGAGACCGGAGGTGGGTTCGTCGAGGATCAGGAGACGCGGGGAATGCACCAATGCACGTGCTATGTCCGCCCTGCGCCTCTGTCCGCCGGACAGTGTACCGTATCTCTGGTTCATGAAATCCGAACAATCCGCAAGGGCCATCGCATCCCTGACCGCGGCATCGACGTCCTCAAGACCGTACATGGAGGCACGTACGGTGAGGTTCTCCCTGACCGTGAGCTTGGAATCCAGTTTCGGGTCCTGGAACACGACCCCTATGTCGTTACGTATCGCTACATCGGACGAGTCCTTTCCGAATATGGATATGGAACCGGAATCGAACGGAAGGAGTGTGCATATCGCTGATATGGTGGTGGATTTGCCGGCACCGTTGGGTCCCAGGAAAGCGAAGAAGGATCCCTCAGGAACCGAGAAAGATATTCCATTCACTGCGACCTTGTCACCATATGTCTTGACGAGATCCTTCACTACGATTGCATCCATATCTACCGTATCGGATATCATTGGATTACCATATAAATGGTGTCGATAAGGTCATAAACCCCATAGGATTGTCCATAAATCATGGATGTGAAGGGATTCCTAGTCACCAACGGTCCAGGATTGTTATGCAGTCTGTCGATAGCGACCATATCCTGGATGCTTGTGGAGTCTATCGATGCATTGTCCGTCGTGGGTGCACCCATCCTTTCGATACTCATAGGTATGGCGGCGTTCGCCGTCTGTTCTGGATCCGATATGCAGGTGCCTAAAACATCGTTCGCATCGAAGTATGTGCTACAGTTCTCCGTGGTACTGTTGGGATTCGGTCTGAACCTCCGTACCGTCATGGACGTGGGACTGACCTCCTTACCAGTGATCGTCTCCACCATATCGACATCGTTGATCATGGCCTATCTGATGTATAGGCTCCTCCGTTCGGATCCCAAGACAACCACATTGGTAGGTGTCGGTTCGTCCATATGTGGCGGTTCCGCCATAGCCGCCACAGCACCTGTCATCAAGGCAGAGGACCACATAATCGCACAGTCGATATCCGTCATATTCCTGTTCAACGTCATAGCCGCGTTGGTGTTCCCCACATTGGGCACCATGTTGGGCATGACCGATGAGGGATTCGCACTGTTCGCAGGTACCGCGATAAACGATACATCGTCAGTCACTGCTGCTGCGACCACATGGGATTCCATGCACGGCACCGGACATACCGTACTGGATTCCGCCACCATCGTGAAACTGACCAGAACGCTGTTCATCATCCCCATCGTTGTTGTATTGTCGCTGATCGTCGCAAGGAAGGAGTCCGAAGGATCATCCATGGGAGATTACGTCAAACACGCATTCCCCAAGTTCATCGCATTCTTCATACTCGCATCGTTGATCACTACGGTAACGACCTCCATCCTTTCCGGGGATGCATTGTCCGTAGCGGAAGATTGCTTCTCGTCGTTGAAAACAGTCAGTTCATTCCTGATCTCCACCGCGATGGCCGCCATAGGCCTGAACACCGATGTCGTCAAGTTGGTTAGGACCGGAGGGAAGACGTTGCTGATCGGCGGGGTCTGTTGGATCAGTATCATCTGCATGAGCCTTCTCGTACAGTCGATCCTTGGTATTTGGTAGTACCATACTATCCTACTAAGGATATAGGTTATAAACGGCGTTTACATTACCTCATCCATGAAATTCGCAATCACATACAACAACGGTACCGTGTTCCAGCACTTCGGACAGACCAAACAGTTCAAGGTCTTCGATTCCGAGAACGGCGAATCCTACATCCAGGACTCCGGGGAATATTCCCATGGATCACTTGCGACCCTCCTCGAGCAGATCGGTGTGGAGGCACTTCTATGCGGAGGCATCGGCGATGGTGCCAGGAACATGCTCAAGAGCAGGGGCATAGAGGTCTATCCCGGACAGCAGGGTGATGTGGACGATGTCGCTAAGGCATTCAAAGACGGGAAGATCGTCCAACAACACAAATGCACCTGCAACCACGACCACGAGTGCCATTGCCACGACTGAGTTCAGTCGTACAATACGAAACCGTAGATCGTTATGGTCTCACCCACCGGTTCCGGTGGGATTCCCACACTCTCCAGGTACTCGTTCATCATTATGCCATAGGGGCTGACGGAGCTGACCTGGAATTGTGGGAACCTACAACCCTTCCCCTCATCGCACGCGCAGTTCGCGCAGTACCTGCACGGACCGTCCGCAAGAGGAAGATTGCGTATGTTGCTTCCCGACAATGATACGTGTATGTCACGGCAGATCTGTTGCATATCGATCAACGTGGAATCCAACTTCTCCTTGTCCTTCAGGTCCACGTAGTACCTCTTGATCACCAACATGGCCTTCTTGAAAGAATCCAGACGTTCGAGACACGTATCGATCGGGTCACATCTCGGGGGACATGTGCAAGATTTGCCGTAGTTGCCGCAGAGATTCTCCGCACAGATGTCGCGACATCTGCTCATTGATTCCTTCGTGGCGGTCGGTGCGGGAAGATCGTAGAGCACATCTCCGGAATATACCGATACCACCTGTTCACGAACGATATCCAGGTCCGTCATACGTTCGAATCGCAGTATAGGTATATAGGACGATACGTCCAACCCATCGGATCAAGGATGCGAACAACACATGGGTATCACGAAGTAGGAGTTGAGGATACCTTCGATGTAGGAGTTGAGGAAAATCCCCGAAGTGTTCACTGCACATCGACGGAGGATACGATCACATCCTTCGAACTGCGACGCACGAAATGGATCGCAAGACCGTACATGCTCAACCCACCGACTATCTCAGCCAACAGAAGGCTCAGACTGATGGCGGTCATGTCGTACCGACAGGTGAACACGAACATCACACAGATCATGGCATTCCTGAGGAATGACATCACCATGGCGAACTGTGCCTTACGCAAGGACTGCATTATGGCGGAACCCAACTCTATCATGCACCAGAACGGGATGATCAGAGCATAGATCCTCAGGGTCTCCACGAACTCGGGACGTATGACCCTCATCGACTCCTCCAACGTGAACGGTACCATGAGCGGTTCGGCGAAAACGAATACGAACACGGTCAACGGCAAAGAGATGCCCAACGCCAGCTTGGTGGCGTAACGGAATCCGACCTTCGCCTTTGAGAAGTCGTTGCACCCCATGGCTGCGGAACAGATCGGCACCATGGCGGCACAGATCGCTATGGCCGGTACGATACCGATCGCCACATAACGCCACGGTATGTTGAAGACCATGACACCGACGGTGCCTGCACAGATGATGACGAACACCCTCTGCACGAAGGACATGATGTTGATGATCATGGATTCCGAGATCTTTGGGATGCCGACGTACAACAGGTCCCTGATATCTGAAGGGATCGGACGATACCCATGTATGTCGATGCGTAGGTTCAGACGTCCCACGGCATACCAGTACACGGACACGATGACTGCCGGTACGGTGGAGAGCGCGGTGGCCAATCCGGCACCGGTGACCCCCATATCGAACATGTAGATCAGTATAGGGTCCAGGACGATGTTCAGCACAGCTACGGAAAGCATCAGTATCATGACCCTTCTCGCCGCACCCTCCGCACGTATGAGTCCTGCGAAGACACCGTTCAGTACGATGAACACGGATAGCAGGATCATCGGCATCATGTATGCCACACATCCCTCCTCGATATCATCCGCACCTATCAGGTGGATGCTGGGCCTCAGGAGCAGGTACATCGATATGGTGACCAGGATACTGACGAACAACGAGAGCATCACCATCTGGGAGCATAACCTATCGGCCCTGTCCTTGTCTCCCGCACCTATGGCCCTGGCTATGGCCACGGATGCGCCCACGCCCAATCCGGTCCCTATGTCGGAGATGATCCAGATCAAAGGCGACATACTGGACACGGCGGAGCTGGCCTCGGCACCCAACCCTGCGCACCACATGGTATCCGCAAGGAGATTGATCTGAACGACCATGTACGACACGATGAACGGGAGCATCATGCCCCTCAGAGCCTTCTTGGGATCGCCAAGAAGGATGTCGATGGATCCGTTGTCCGCCATATTATCGCAGTACGTCGAATCCGCATACCGTATATACGCGAATCGGAAAGCTCAATGATGGGCGTGGTCGGTAAGACTGGATGGAGGGTGCGTATGGTCGTGTGTTGGGACACTCTCGGAATGTACATGCAGGTGTGAATGGCGATGGGTGTGCTCGTGCACGTGTTCCACACCGTCGTGTGTATGGAGGTGGACATGCACGTGCTCGTGCCCGTGCATATGTTGTAAGGAGATACTGTCCGATATCATCAGGGCCGTCGCCACGACCATCAATCCCAATCCGATGAAGAACATGGGCTCCGGATGTTCACTCAATACGAATATACCTATGAGCACACCGACGAACGGTGCGATGGAATAGTATGCACTGGTCTTAGCAGCACCGAGGTCCCTCTGTGCACGGATGTAGAGGTCGATGCTCAACCCATAGGACAGAAGACCTAGGGCCAATGCCGATACCAACGGTACCATCCCGGGAATGTCCTCGCCTATGACGAGAGCCACCGCCAGACTTCCCAATCCGGAGAACAATCCCCTGATCGCATATAGTATCGCGGCAGAGATCGCGAAGAATATCGCTACTTCCTACCCCTCATATGAGTCCAGGGAATATTACAATCATATAAATGGGCCTTGAACGAATCGTAAAGGTTGACTAGGCCCTGTCCGACATCGAACGTACCCGATGAACCATATATCGATGACGATCGCAGCACGTCGGATACCACACGTCGAGAACACATGACAATGTCATACGGAAGGGGAGGAATACCAGGCCTAAGGAGGGAAATACCTGAGGATACGAATTACAATGAGCGTGGCCTGGTGGGTATGAAATGATTTGTAAAGAAGGGCAGAGCCCTTCTTGTTTGACAACCTCAGAATCCGTAGGACTTGGGGTTGAAGGTGGGGACGTCGTCCTTGTACTTCTTGGTACAGTAGTCGTAGAACTTGTCCTCGTCGTCGGGCAGTGCCTCGAGCTCCTTGATGATCTTGTCAAGGACATCGAGCTGCTTCTTGGTGAGAACGAGCTCCTTCTTGTCGTATCCCTCACGGATGATCTTGGCTCCGGTGATACCGGCTGCCTTTGCACGGAGGTAGTAGTTGTCTCCGTACTCGACGATTGCCTTTGCGACCTTCCATGCGTTGTCATATGCGAGGACGTATCCCTCGGGTCCGCGGGTCCTGTCGGAGAGCATGTAGAGGTCCCTGAGGGTCTTCTGCTGTCCGGTTGCGATCGCGGTGTTCATGAGGGAGCACTCGTATCCGAGGGATCCGAGCCAGCACTGGACAGAGGATCCACCGAACTCGGGGTGGTACTCGACGGACTCGTTGGACCAGACGTCACAGACCTGTGCCATCAGGTTACCCTGGAGGTCAGCGTGTGCACACTGGCAGTTCTTACCCTCCTGTGCGGCGGGCATTCCGGTGATCGCCTTGACGATGACACCCTCGTAACCGCAGTCCTTGTCGGGTCCGCATGCACCGGATTCGGGTGCGACGAGAGTCCTTGCCGCGGAGATGCACCTGGTGACTGCGGAGAAGGTCTTCTGGACATCGTTGTCGAGCATTCCGCCTGCCATGAACATGGAGACGTTGGCTCCGGAACAGTTGGTGTCTCCACCGAGTGCGGTTCCGTGCTTCTTTGCGATGTTGGCCATCTCGGTCCAGATGTGTTCCATGTCGATGGATCCGAGGTAACCGACTCCGAAGAGGAATGCGGTGATGTCTCCGTGGGTGACTGCGTAGTCTGCGAACTCCTTTCCACCGACGGACTCGACGGAGAGGAGGTCTCCACCGTTCTCACAGACGATCTCACAGCACTCCCAGTACTTCTCGGGGTAGTTGAACTTGGAGTCCATTCCGTCCCTGAGTCCCTGCTCTGCCTCACGCTGGTCGGGGATGGTGTGCCTGACTGCGAGGTTGATTCCGTACTCCTTGTGGTACTTCTCGGTGATCGCCTTCTGTCCTGCGACGACGGATGCTCCCATTCCGGGGACGGTTCCCATCTGTGCGACCCACTCGGTCTCGAGCTGGAGGTTGGGGAATCCGAGGGTGAGTGCTCTCTCGATTGCATCCTTGGAGATGTACTCGACGTACTCCTTGGTAATCTTCTCAACAGACTTCTCGGTTCCGGGCCTGGGTGCGTAGTTGATCTCAGGGATGACGTATCCTGCTCCGACCTTTATTCCGCAACCGTAGGAGACAGGCTTCTTGGAGTGTCCGAAGACCATGTCATCCGCGTTATCATATGCCAACTTAGTGAATTTAGCCATTATCATGCACCTCCGACGATAGAGTCCCACTCTTCGCGGATCTTCTTCCAGTCATATCCAGCAAGGACCTTCTCTGCGATGAGAGGGGTCATGGGAGCCTTTGCAGAGTAGATTCCGAGGTTGAAGGACTCGGCGAAGTCTCTGTTGACTGCTCCACCTGCTGCCATGTAGGGGATGTTGATTCCTTCCTTCTCGAGGATCGCTGCACCATCCTTCATTGCGGTCATGGTGGTGGTCATGAGTGCGGTACCGGAGACCATGAAGGGCTTCTCCTCCTTGATGGATGCGATGACATCATCGACGGGGACGTCCTTTCCGAGATCGACGACGGTGTAACCTGCTGCCCTCATCATGACGGCTGCGATGTTCTTTCCGATGTCGTGGGGATCTCCCTCTGCTGCGTGCATGACCATCTTACCCTTCGTTGCCCTTCCTCCGGGAACCTGCTTCTCTGCGATTGCGATTCCGACCTCCATGACCTTTGCGGCCATCATGATCTCGGGGAGGTAGTAGACGTGCTGTGCGTAAAGGAGTGAAACGATCTCCATTCCTGCAACGAGTCCGTTGTTGATGATGTCAAGGGGCTCCTTGGTCTTGAGTGCAGCAGTGACTGCAGGTCCGACATCCTTGAACTTCATGTAGAGGACTGCGCTTGCAACCTCCTTGAGTGCCTCATCCGCAGGAAGCATCTTCGCTGCGATCGCCTCAGGAGAGTCGTTGTTCTCAGCTTCTGCGTCATAGCGCCTGAGAATCATGTTGTAATCGATCTTTGTGTCAACCATGCTATCTCACCTCATTAGTTCCGCCTTGCGGCTTCACAAGTGGTTGATTGATGATTGCATTGGTTCGAATTTAAACCTCTGAAAAATTTCCGATTGACTTTTCATTAAATCATTATATAAAGTTTACTGTTATAAACTGTATGATACGAGTATTCTTTGAATGGATATCTCCCATTCTTGTCTATTATAATATATACATATAGAGAAACTATTGTCCTAAATTCCCTACACATTTTAGTAAATATCAAAAAATTCCTATGTATAAACATTAAACTATTTGTATAAAGAAACATTATACAATTGTGTGTCATCGCTCGTCTATCTGAGGAACAAGACCAACAATCGCGTGTACGTGTACACGAATGAAAGGAACGGGGAAAGGAACGGTAAGCCGACCTACGTACGCAGATGCATCGGACATCTTGACGAGGACACGGGCGAGATCGTACCCAACACGCCACGCAGCGATTCGCCCAAAGCGGAACTCAGATTCACCGGACTGTCGAAGGCGATAATGGATATCTCCGACAGGATCGGACTCAGCGATTCCCTCAAAGTGACCTTTGGTCCCATATGGAAGGACATCCTCACGTGTGCCATGTACGGATTGACAGGGAACACGGACCTGTCATCCATCGAAAGATGGAGTTCCAGATTCGATACGCCATCGGGACGCGTATTGAAAAAAGAGGATGTGGAATCCTTACTGACGACCATCAACTATGATGACATCGAGATTTTCCAGAGGATATGGAGGAAGAAGGTGAAGGACCGCCGCATCTATCACATATCAATCTCACCGTCGATGAGCTTCGACATACGTGACTTCTCGCCCAAGACCGAATACGGAAGATTGTACTCGATGCCCACAATGGACATGGACATCGTATACGGCATGGATTCGTTGCTACCGATATCCTACGAGACCCTTCCGGGTAAGGTCATGTCATTGGAGGACATCATCACCTCCGAGGACAGGTACCAATGGATCAATCCGACGGATACGGAGTACATCCTGAACGAGGAATACTGTACGGGAAACAACGTGGATGTTCTGGTCGTCAGTGACAGGAGATTCATGATCAGATTACCATCGAACCATCGTATCCTGAAGTCCGCGATGGGGGATATGCAGGATGAGATTATGAGGTATTCCAACTACAAACACTCCAGAGGAGGATACAACTTCATCAACACGGAATCCGTCGAGATCGCACACAAGAACTGCTACATGCACATCTACTACAGTGCCGAGGAGGCAGAGAAGGAGATGGGTACGTTCCTGGCCATTTTGGACAGATGTCGTGTGGAACTGTCCACGGACCATCTTGTGAGTGCACACACCGAGCTCTATGGAAAGTACTTCAACATGAACGGTCCGGACATGGAAGTGGAGTTGAACAGTACGAGTATCATGGAGACGACCAAATATGCAGGGATGACGGTCATACTGTCCGACTGTGTCGTCGATCCGGTGAAGGCGATGGATTGCTTCAAGATGAACAGCTTCGCTGAAAGGACCTTCGACAACATATTCAACAACGTGGATCACCTGGGATTGAAGCTCTACCTCAGACACAATATGATCTCCAGATACTTCATCCAATTCGTCACGCTTATCCTAAAATCATCCATAAGGAAGTCCATGATCGATAACAATCTTCACAGGGACCATACCGTGGAGGACCTTGTGAGATCGCTCAGCAACCTTGCGACCGTATCCCTATCGGACAGGAGGAGACCTTTGGGGATGGATGTAGACCACCTTCAGAGCTTGTTCCTTGAGACCATAGGTACCACGTTCGACTGAATCGTCCAAAAGTCATATCACATCCGATGACATCACAATGACCATGCATGGACATGTAATAGTGGTCGGAGCAGGACCAACCGGACTTTCCGCAGCCCTGTATCTTGCTAGGAATGGGGTAGACGTCACGGTCATCGACCGCATGTCCGAGACCGCCTACGACAGGTACCATGAGATCTGCGGTGCCGGGATCAGTAGGAAGGCCTTCAGAAAACTCAGGTACATCGAACCATGGCACGTCAGGAATAGGATCGATCGCGGAGAACTCGCGTTCCCGGGCGATATACTCGTATCGATACCCGTGAAGGGATATGTCCTTGACAGGGTAGCGTTCCTCCACGAACTGAGGACTAGATGCGAATCCGCCGGATGTTGTTTCGTACATGGTACTGTGATCGACATCGATACGGTGACCGACCTGGAGGACAAGGAACGCATGTACCATGTCACCCTCGGACATGGTCCGGAGTACCTTTGCACACACATCATCGGCTGCGATGGTGCACATTCCATCGTCAGGAAGAAGCTGTTCGGTTGGAAACCCGCGGAGGCGATACCGACCACGGAATGCATAGTCGAGGGGGAACCCAGACCCGTGTTCCGTATGGAATTGGGAGAAAGATGGAAAGGTGCATACTCGTGGACGTTCCCTGCCGGAGACAACGTGAGCATAGGTGCGTTGAAGGGCCTGGTGTCCACGGAGGATGCCATATCCCATGGCACCAGGATGATCCCGTTCGGTGGCGGAGGTCCGATAGAGAAGGACAATGCCTACCTGTGCGGTGATGCCGCGGCCATGCCCAACCCTATCTGTGCAGGCGGACTGATGGTGGGACTCGTCTCGGGACAGGAATGTGCCAGAACCATACTGTCCGGCAAGAGGGGCAGATACCAGAGGTGGTGGGACAACAGCATATTGTCCTCGCCGAGGTTCATGTGGTTCCATCAAGTGATCGTGGATTGGAAGGATTCCGATTTCGAGGATGCGGCCGAGCCCTTCAGAGGCGGTGGCAACTTCTACCTCCTCGGAATGAAGGCATTACTTACCAAACGTCAATACGTCCGTGAGTACCTAGGGTGCCTTCAGACGTTCAGACATGCATGGTGACCGACAATCACTAAATCGTTGCACGTCATTGTAGGGAGCATGAGCATCTCCGACGAAATCCTCACATTGGACAAGATCCTGAAGGAGAAGAATGCCGAACTCAACGGACACAGGAAATCCAGGGACAAGTTCCACGACAACGCTCGTGACAGTCAGGTGAAGAGGGATAACTTCCGTAAGATGGCGCAGGACCTCATGAAGGTAAACTCGGAGCTCAAGAAACAGAGGAACACCTACAACGAACTCACCCGTGAGGCCAAGAGCAAACGTGAGGATATCAAGATCCGTATCGAGGAACTCCGTGCGGACGGCGTCAGGGACCTGGACCAGTTGAAGGCGGAAAGGGACTCCTACCACAGACAGGTGGTGGAGTACCATGCCAAATCACAGGAGGTCCACGCACACATAGAGGAGAACAGCGAGAAGATAGACCTCTACAAGAAGATGTCCGACCAGGCACACGAGCAGTCACTGAAGTTCAGGGAGGCCGCCGACAAGGAGCATCAGGAGTTCGTCAGATGTCTCGATGAGATAAAGGCCATCAGGGATGAGCTTCCGGACGACCTCTGACACATACCCAGCAGATTCGGACATACAATTATAAGCCTATAAATTCATAGTATCCTTAGTGGAAACATGGTGTTCAATTTTTTCAAGGACGGTAACGAGCTCTTCGATGAAGCGCAGGAGCTGATCAGACAGAAGGAGTACACCAAGGCCTGTAAGAAGTTGAGATCGGCCATAGACAAGGAGTCAGAGGATTCCAATCTGGCCCGTGTGATGATCGATTTCATAGAGGTCGGTCAATCGCTCAACGATGCCAACAGGTACCGTGAACTCTCCGTCGCACTCCAGAACATAGATGGGACGTTCGACTTCGGTCTTTCCACATTCGACGTCAGAGAACTGAGGGACGAATGCGATGCGATGGCGATGGCCATAGACGCGAGGAATGCCTACACCGATAGCAACGCCTCCATGATAATGAAGGGCGAGAGGTTGATCGAGGCCGCCAAGAACCTGCAATTGAAGGTCGGTAACAGGACCCTCATGATCAACGAGTACTTCAACACCAGTACGCTCAGCGGAACCAGGCTCTCCATAGCGCTCATGGCGGAGGGTAACGAGACGATAGCCGACGGTACGTTCTGGAACGATCCGAAGAAGGCTGCGGAGTACCAACAGATTGCATACAACTTCAGACGCCAGCTCGGAGAGAGTGGCGAATACAACAAGAGGAAGATCAAGGAATACACGATGACCTGCACATGTTGGATCTGCGGAAGGCAGGCCACGGGCGAGGGGCTGCACTTCTACAGAATGAGTGCGGACGTCAGTCCGGAACATGTGAAGGCGGAGGAGGGCGAACTCGCACCATCCACGGAACCCGGATCGCCTATGATCTTCGTCTGCAAGGCGTGTTACACATCGATCTCCCGCAGAGCGGATGCGATCGCCAAGGAATACCATGAACGCAGTCTCGCCGAGATAGCGGAAGCACGCAGACACATGATGGCTGAGATCGCACGTCTCGACTCGCGTATCACCAGCCTGTCTATGAGGATAAGGAATTGATATGGAAGATATGGTGTCATTGAGGTGTAAGTTCTGCGGTGCACCTTTGGACGAATCGCAGATCAGGGAGGATAGCCCGTACGTCACATGCGAGTACTGCGGTACCACCCAACAGAGGATGGATGCACGCAAGTACATGGAGGACATGGTCAACCAGGTCAAGGACTGGGTAGCCAAGTCCATGCCCATGGGATATTCCTCCGGAGGCGTGGATAACGTGGATCCCGTGGCGAGACACAGCATATTCGTCAAGGACATCCAACCCAAGCTCAGTGCGGAGATGGACCAGATCAGGTTCAGCAACCTGGCGGTGCTGGGTACCTGCCTTCTCGCCATGCCGTTCAAATCGTCGGTACATCCGAACGCCGACCACACTTCCAAACAGGCGTTCGAGTTCAACGCCAAGGTGAGGTCCGTATCATCCCTGGCCGTCACCGATGAGGACAAGGCCATCATAGACGAGGCAGCATTCGTCTCTGAATCGTATGCGCTGGTGATCAACAACATCAACCTCCTCGGCGAATGCAAGGACGGAAGATGGGACATCATGGCAAAGAACTTCAGGGAGTGCGCGGACTCCATATCCAGGATCAAGGGGTACGAGATCCCGGCGGAGAGATACAGGGCATTGTCCGAGATCGCGGAAGGATTCGCCGTCATGCTCAACGGTGACATGTCCACCGCATACGGCAAGGTGAAGGCCGGAAAGGAGAGGCTCGGTCCGATAGCCGATAGGGCAATGTCCGATCCGAGATTCATGATAATGTTCTCCGCCATCGACCAGGAGGTGTCCATCGCCAACATGGTGTTGGACCTCATGGACAGTTCGATGTCAGTCCCGGACGATCCGCTGTTGATGATGGATGTCATCAGGAAGGTCCTGGAACAACCGGCCTGCTCCAACCTGAAATGGAACTATCTCCTCAACGGAGCGGACAGATACGGAGCGGTGTTCTCCAGCATCGGTGCCGCCATATCGGCCAAGAACAACGGAACGATCCCGATCGCCTCAGGCCCCGGGGACGTGCTTATGCCGTTCTGGGAGGTGGACCTCAGGTACACGTTCACCACCGGCAAGCTATGGAAGAAGAGGAGCGTGGAGGTGAAGGAGGACCTGCTCATCTGCGCGGACTTCGTCACCGATCCGGAATGTCTCGATGACCCGTCATCGGCGATAACGGACATATTCACCGACAGGCCCGGAGCGAGCTTCGGTGAATCGTTCCTCGGCAAGGAGACCAGCATCAGTGCGGGACAGGGCATAGGAAGGATACAGGACTCGGTCTCCGATGGCAATGCCAACGGAAGGAAGGTCATCGTACCGTTGAGTACGATGACGGAGGCGGAGAAGTTGTGCACCGAGTATCTGAGACAACGCTCGGATTCCATAAAACAGTTGAAACTCGGGGATCCGGAGGTCAGGAGGATCATCTACATACCATGCAGGGTCGACGGCGACAGGATAGTCATGCCCGACGACTTCGGATCGTTGGTACCGAGACACATAGAACGCAAGAAAGCATCATCATTGCTCACTATATGAACAGGGGTGGAACACGATGACATACGACGAACAGGTCATGGAAGCATCCAAGGACAACAGAGGCATCCTCGAGAGGATCTGTCTCTGGATCCCCGGATACAGAGGATACAGACAGAAGAATATCAGGAGGGATGTGGACAAGGAGGTCCGCGCCCAGGTCGTGAGGGCCATGGAGATGTCCAAGACGACACTCGCCAACATCCAGAGGGGCGTAGTGGAGAACGGTGACGTGCAGATGGCCAAGACAGTGGAGAGGGTCAGGATCAAGACGGACACCTACGTCAAGAACATCGAATCGGCAGAGGCGGGCTACTCCGGCATATGGGAGGCCACCAAGACGCTCGAGGATGAACTGGAAGCGGTCATGGAATGGGATGCGAAACTCCTCGAATCCGCAGAGGACCTGAAGAAACTGTTGGACTCCATAATGTCCAAGGTGGATTCCGGATCCGTCGACATAAAGGCGGACATCAGAGAGATCGAAAGGTTCCTCGACGACCTCGATGCAGGACTCGGCAAGAGGATGCAGGTCATCCGCGGTCTGGCCGAACCAGAGACCGAGAAGGAAGGAATCGTCAACAAATTGAAGAACAAACTGAGGTGAAGTAATGGCAGACGAAAGAACGAACGTTATCTCATGGCAGAACCCGGGTCCGGAGGACATCCTCTGGGAGTACGATCAGGAGTACATCAGGACCTACTCCTCCCTTACCGTCGATGAATGGCAATGGGCCGTATTCGTCAGGGACGGTCAGATTCTCCGTGTATTCGATGCCGGAAAGTATCAGCTCACCACCGCCAACTTCCCCTTCCTAACCAAGATCTACGAGAAGGTCCTCGGATTCAAGGAGAATGTGTTCAAAGCGAAGGTCATATTCGTCTCCAAGAAACAGTTCCAGGGGAAGTGGGGCGTAAGGACCATGTGCAAGGTCGCACAGAACTATGAGGCTCCCATTCCGCTCATGGGTAACGGGGAGTTCACATACCGCGTATCCGATCCGGAGACGTTCATCACACAGATGATCGGAGGCGGGAAGTCATTCAACACCGGCGGAGTCTCCACCTTCATGAGGAGCTTCATCAACGAGCAGATCGCACAGCAGCTCGGAAAGCAGTACTACATGGACGTGTACGGCAATCTCGACGGTGCCTCGCTGCTCACGAAGATGAACATCGAGGAGGATTTCAAGAACAGGGGACTGGAGCTCCTCTCACTGAAGATCGGCAACGTCTCCACCGAGGAGGCGTACCAGAAGGACATCTACGAGGTCCAGAGACTGAGGACGGATGTCGGTGTGCAGTACAAGCAGTTCGAGGTGATGGAACGCATGGCGGATGCCATCGGTGATTCCAGCGGAGGTGCGGCCGTAGGTACGGGCATGATGCTGTTCCCACAAATGATGCAGCAGCTCAACCAGCAGGCCATGCAGGGCGGTGTTCAACAGCAACAACAGCAACCCAAGGTGCTCTGCCCCTATTGCGGAAATCCCAACGACTTCCCATACAAGTTCTGCGGCAACTGCGGAAAGCCATCTCCCCAGATGCAGCAACAACAGCCCATGACACAGCAGGCGGCACCCGCAGGTGCCCCCAAGAGCTTCAAGAACTGCCCGTATTGCGGAGAGGACCTTTCCGGACTTCCCAAGACACCGAAGTTCTGTCCGTACTGTGCGGAACAGCTGAGCTGAAACCGAGGGGCATCGCCCCTCATACACCTTTTTGATATCCATCGGACAGGATGATGCTTTATGAGATACGGACGGGTGATAGAAGGTGTCTTCCTGGAACGTCCCAACCGTTTCATCGCCTATTGCGACATAGACGGGAACAGGGAGAAGGTGCATGTGAAGAACACCGGCAGATGCAAGGAGCTCCTGGTCCCGGGAGCGAAGGTGTACCTATCGGTGTCGGACAATCCGGAACGTTCCACCAAATGGGACCTGATCGCAGTCCGTAAGGGTGACAGACTCATCAACATGGACAGTCAGGTCCCCAACGATGTCGCCGCCGAATCGTTACGGAACATACCGTTGTTCTCCGGGATCACGGAGATCAGAAGGGAGTTCCGTTACGGCAACTCACGTATCGACATCATGGCATCCGATCAGAGAAACAGGTACCTGATCGAGGTCAAGGGTGTGACGCTGGAGAACGATGGTGTCGCCATGTTCCCAGATGCACCCACCGAAAGGGGTGCGAAACACCTGAGGGAACTGATATCGTCCATCGATGACGGGTACGTCCCGTGCATACTGTTCGTCATACAGATGGGGGACGTACATCACTTCGAACCGAACCGTATCACCGATCCGGCGTTCTCGGACACCCTGAAGGAAGCGAGGGATGCAGGGGTGAACGTGTTGGCATACACATGCAGGGTCACCCCGGATTCATTGGAGTTGTCCGATCCGGTCGAGGTTCTGTTGTGATCTGACCTTTCTAGAATCATTCATGATCGCCCATTTTTCATCGAATATGCATCATGATATACCTTTCATAATATAACAATTGATATATAACGAATGATATATTATTGATCATGCCTCCGAAGGTGAAGGTATCGAAGGACGACATCGTCGAAGCGGCATTCACGATTGTTCGAAAGGACGGTATCGATGCCATGAACACAAGGGCCATCGCATCTGCACTGAACTGTTCCACACAGCCGATATTCTCCAACTTCGGATCCATAGACGAGTTGCGTATCGCCGTTGTCGAAAGGACCGATAGATTCTTCCACGGACTTCTTCGGACAGCGATCGAATGTGGAGAATACAACCCATACAAAGCGACGGGGATGGCATACATCAAGTTCGCCAAGGATGAGAAGGAACTCTTCAAGCTCCTTTACATGCGCGATAGGACGGATGAGGTTACGGATGGCACATCCAAAGTTGACGAACTCATCGGCCCCATAGTCAGGGATGCGACCGGATTGGGAAGGGATGATGCGGCACTCTTCCATCTGGAGGTCTGGTCATACGTGCATGGGATAGCCACCATGTTCGCAACAGGATTCCTGGACATGGACATGGAACTTGTAAGCAGGATGATGACGGATTCCTACCAGGGACTCAGGAAGCAGCATGGTCTGGATTGATACCATGGAATCCATAAGGATCGAAGGACTTACCAAAAGGTACGGGGAGATCGTCGCGGTCGATGACCTATCACTTTCGATCATGAAAGGGGAACTGTTCTCCCTATTGGGAGTGAACGGAGCCGGTAAGACCACGGTCATAAAGATGCTCTCATGTCTTACAACACCTACGGAGGGGGATGCGTTCCTCAACGGGAGGAGCATACGTGATGAACCATCATCTGTTAAATCGATCATCGCCGTATCCCCTCAGGAGACCGCGGTCGCCAGAGGATTGAATGTCCGTGAGAACCTGGAACTGATTTGTGGGGTCCACGGATTCGACAGGTCAAAGAGTGACATCAAGATCGCGGAGCTTTCGGAACTGCTCGGATTGAACGATGTGATGGGG
>SUSY01000009.1 GCA_015063185.1 Thermoplasmata archaeon | reverse complement strand
ATTCATCCGAAGTACATCCGAGGTATCGCATCGTACCGACCTTTCCATTTCTGATCCATCAGCTCATGCTTTATACTCTGACTCATTTTACAGGGTGAACCGCACTCTCAACGTCTAGAGAAGAACCGTTTTTTGAAAACAAGAGGATTTCTTTCCATACGATGTGATGTCCTCTCCTTCAGGGCGACTATGTCCATGGCTTTACCGATCATACTGGAGGGGTGTGAGGAATCCAATAGGAAATTGTAATCGAATCTGCGCACACTCTTTCATATTATTGCATATATTTGATTATTTTATATGCAATAATGTCAAAGATATTGCATACTATTCTTAGATTGGTATGCAATAAGTGAAGGATGTGAGTTTAACCATCTTTTGGCCGCCATATAGGTTCGAAATTCTGTTTCGTGTGGTAATGTGCTGAAAGCGATCGACATGCCCAGTTCATGGCATATCGATCAGACTCCCCTGTCACTGGACCTGGAAGTACGGACGAATCGAACATTCCCGCACGATCATCGTTGAACGTCCTGGTCTCCTGTTCTCGTCGACCCTTCCGTACACGTTCATCATAGGGGCATCATCCTCGATGTGATCGTCATCGGAATGTCAAAGCGTATGTTCACAGACAATCTTATATCGGATGATACCCAACATGATATCCGTTCCCGATAGGTGCGACAATGGAAATCGTAGTGAAACACTTCAATGACCTCACCGTTGATGAGTTGTATGAGATCTGCAAGATCCGTATCGAAATCTTCACGTTGGAGCAGGGAATCTACGTTCAGGACCTGGACGATGTGGACAAGTCCGTGTATCATATGTATCTGAAGGACGAGGACGGTATCCAAGCGTATGTGAGGATCATCCCGAGAGGGGTGGTCTACGAGGGCGCATCCATCGGAAGGGTCGTGTCCAGGAAACGTAAGTGTGGGTACGGCACCGAGATCATGAAGGGGGCGATATCCTTCATCAGAGAGGAGTTCGGGGAGTCCCGTATCGACATAAGTGCACAGGTCCAGGCAAGGAGATTCTACGATCTCCTCGGATTCGTACAGACATCGGATGTGTACGATGAGTGCGGTGTTCCGCACATACACATGGTACTGGACCTGGATGGGGGATTGTCCGCAGTATCGGACCATGTCGGAACGAATTCGCGCATATAAGGTATATCTGATCGATATTGTCTATGTCGGGTCGCCCTCGGTCGTCTGTTAATCATCGTCTTTTGGTGGAGCTTTTGCTCCGATATTTGGTCCGCATACGCGCAAACTAAATATCCAAAAAATGCAAAGCGTATTTTTAGAAAGTTAAAAGATAACGACATTTTCCAAAATCTGTATGTTGAGGCGTACGAGGACTGTTCCAGGTGTGATTACACAATATACGTGGAGATTCCCGCACCCGGCCACGATTATGTCCTCGACGATGACGACGACAGCGTATGCACACTCTGCGGTGAAGTACTGGAGAAGGAGGGCGAGGACCACCTGTCTATGAGTTACATTGCGGTAGCGATGGTAGCATTATTGTCCGGTTTCTTACTCCTCATCGGTAGGGGTGGACTCTGAACAAAAAGAGGGGAGACTTCCCCTTATCTTTCCGTTTCAAACTCCAACTATCGATTATGCAGTATGTGTCCGAATGGCACGTATTTCAAGAACTACTAGATGGGTTGTAATCGAATGGGAGTTAATCCTCTCCTCTGCATTCGACGTAAGTATATATTAGCACAGGATTCATACCCTAATTCAAATTAAATTGAGATTAATTGTAAATTTCAAAGATTGACTGAAGTGATCGAAATGAATGATGAAAAAATCATATTGTTTTCGATTCTGATTCTCGCACTCTTCGTATCTGTGGCATGTGTTTCGCTTTCGGATGCCTCTGAGGGAGAAGAAGAACCAGTTGCCAGTATTGGTGAAGTCAAGTATACCAATCTTCAGGCGGCCATCGATGCCGCATCAGATGGTGATGTTGTGACATTGGAGTCTGATATATTCTTGACAGAGGGCGGAGGCAACTATGCATTTTTGGTCACCGGTAAGTCGATAACGATCGATCTCAACGGACGTACCGTTTCGTGTTCGGAAAATGCCAATTACACGTCCATTATAGCAACAAAGTTGTCTTCTAGTCCCACCCATCTTGTTTTGAAGGACGGGTCCGAAGCTGGAGGCGGCAGACTTTCAACTTTATCAAAAGGTAATATCCTAATATGGAATAATTACGAGAAGTTATCTTTGAATGGTAGAGAATGCTCCATAATGATCGAGAGTGGAACGTATTATGCTAAGGATATAAGTGTAGGTAACGGAATGATATACAATTGTACAGGTACCGATATCGAGGGGGGACGTCTTAAGAGTGGAATCTGGGTCAAAGGTGGAAGTTTCACTCTTGATAATGTCGGTACTTTGAAAAACGGGTCTCCATGGATCTTAAATGCCAGTGGAAATAACGAAGGTAGAGATATAATGGTCACAGGAGGTACGTTCAATGATGATATCCAAAACCAACATTGGATTTTTGAGGTAGAGATACCTAAAGAATATGCTTTAAAAAAAATTAACAATAACACATACACGATTGTGGATGCTATTTGTTATGTCAATGTGATGCATAAGACTAATATATATTATCAGTACACCTATGGTTGCGAATCCTTCGAAGAAGCAGTGGATCTAATCGATGTGAATCATTTTGGAAAAGAAGGTGGAAATGGAAAGGGAAATACAATTACTATGATTAACGAGTGTTGTATCAATGATTTGGGCCTCGAAAAAATAGAAAAGGAATTGTATCTCACATCGGAGAAAGGATTATACGCACTCGATAATACAAATGTTCCTGAAAATATCAAATTTGGAACGCCAGAAGAAATCGATCCCCACATCTGTCATAAGTCCTCGTCTGTCTATCCCTGTCTGCCTGGCGAGTGTACTGAATGTCATGAATCGATCACCCCTGCTGTCGGGCATTCGATAGATATGGGCAAGGATTGTATTGATCAGTCCTGTTCGGTGTGTAATGCACTTGTTAAAGGAACCGGTAAGCACAGTGTGATTATTACGTGCATTGAGCAGAATTGTATCAAATGCGGTTCTCCTATATCTGCCACCACTGAACATGTGTACAAGGATGGAGAGGAATCGATCACCTGCATAGATAGGGATTGTACACTTTGCGGCGGAAAAGGTGTGATCGAAGGAGATGGGGTCCACGCTTTCGAATCATCTGTCAAGGATATGCCCTGCATCGACAGGGAGTGTACCATATGCCATAACATCATCGATGGTTCCGTACCCCATGTGGACAGTGATTCGACCAAACCATGCATCACCAGAAACTGTTTCGTCTGCGGCGGGAAGGATGTGATCCCCATCACCGCTGAACACAAGGCTTCGGACGGAGAGAAGGACATCACCTGCATCGACAGGGACTGTTCCGTCTGCGGATCGATCGGTGTGGTCGTTCACACCACCGGTCATGCACCCTCCGCATCCCAGACAGGGATGGTGTGTATCGACAGGACATGCGACATCTGTAAGGAATTCACCATAACTGCCACTGAGGAACATACCTTCGAGGAGGGGCTGGAGGACGTCACCTGTACCGACAGGACCTGTATCGTCTGCCATACCTTGATGAAGGCCACATCTAAGCACACGTATGCGGATGGTGAGGAATCGATCACCTGCATTGACAGGGATTGTGCTGTCTGTGGAACCAAGGGCGTGCTCCCATCGACTACTGGCCATAGTCATTCCGAGAGTGAAGCGACTATGACATGTATTGACAGGGATTGTTCCATATGCGGTGGGAAGGGCCTGATAAAAGGAGATGGAATTCACGAGTTCGATGTATCCGTGGAGAATATACCCTGTATCTCCAGGACATGTACACTCTGCCATGGAAACATAGCACCCAGTGAAAATCATAAGGATAGCGAACCCTCGAAGACCTGTATCGATAGGCCTTGTTCAATCTGTGGAACGGAGGACGTGTTCGAACACTCTTCCGATCATACGCCCTCCGAGAATGAGACAGACATGGCCTGTATCTCCAGGATATGCCACATCTGTGGAGAGTTCGTAATCGAAGCCACCGAAGGACATGCCTTTGAGGACATGGACGCCACCTGTACCGACAGGGAGTGCCTCGTATGTTCCGGAACCTTCGAACACACCACTGATCACGTATACGAATTGGACGAGAACGATGACAGCGTCTGTACGCTCTGCGGAGAGGTGTTGGAGAAGGAAGGCGAAGACCACGTCTCCGTGAGTTACGTCGCGATAGCGATGGTGACTGTGTTGGCAGGATCGCTGCTACTCATCGGCAGAGGCGGACTCTGAACAAAAAGAGGGGGATTACCCCTCATCCTCTTATTTTGAAAACGTTTGAACTCCCGATCCGAGATCACACCCGATGCGGATAGGGATACCCGATATTATCAGGGATTTCAATTCAGATCGATCTTCTCGACACTACCTTTCTCATCAACCTTGTCGGATTCCTTGGCAGCCTGTCTGTTGGCCTCCCTCTCGGCCTTTCCTTCGGACTTGTTCTTGTCGATCTCGGCCCTCCACTTCTCGATCTGTTCCAGGTTCGATCTGATCCTGTCACAGAGTTCTTTGGATACGGCTTCGAAATCATCCGCCTTGTTGTAATATGCGGTTCCCAATTCCTTGTAGATCTTATCGGTCTCGTACTCGAGGTTGGAGATCCTCCCTTTGAGTCCGGTGGTCTCCGCTACTTCGCCGGTCTTGCTTGCAACGTTCTTGACTCCTGCCTTGATGTTGTCCATGAATCCCATTTCATCACCTGTTCGTATCACTTTCGGATCGGATATCATCCTACACGTGGTATGACATCACGATTCCGTTCGGTCTATACACGATAATCCTACTAGGATAATATAAGGATGTTCCAACGACATCGTTTCGTTCAAAATCGTATGTATCCGGGACGTCAGGGCCTCTCGGAACGTCCGTTCGCCATCAGCATACCGGATATCACCAGTACCATACCGATCACGGCCATCACGGTGATGATCTCACCGAACGCGATATGTCCCGCGATTAACGTGACCATCGGCATGGCATAGATGAAGATATTGGTCTTTATCACACCCAATGCCTTGACGCTATGGTTCCACAGCATGAAACAGACACAACTGCCCAGTACACCGAGGAACAACAATCCGAACATGTTGTACGGTTCCAACAGGTACGTGGGATCGAATTCGTGTCCTTCGATCAATATCAACGGGATGGCCATGAGGAAACCGTAGAACATCATCTTGCGTGTGAGGATCACACCGTCGATGTCCTTGTTGAACACCCTGAGCAACACACAGTACGTTGCCCATGACAACGCGGATGTCAGTGCAAGCACGTCCCCGACGGGATTGAGGTTCAGGACGACCGCACCGTTGAACGCGACCAATATCACACCGACCAATGCCACCACGAATCCGAACACCTGTATCCTCCCTACTTTGTCTTTGAAGACGAAGTGCATCAGTGCCAGGGACATCATGGATGTGGTGGATGTGAGGATGCATACTTCGGATGTGTAGGTATACGTGAGGGCCATGTTCTCGGTGAGGAAGTAGATCACGTTACCGAAGACCGCCATGAGTATGAACACCCATTCCGTACGGATGTCGAACTGCCATTTCGGATGGATGATCCAAAGGATCGCACAGGCGATGAGGAAACGCATGCTCATCAGTTGAGTGGGGGTGTAGTAGTTCATCAGGTTCATACTGAAGATGAACGTGATCCCCCATACGAGAACACAGAATGCCGCACCCAATTCTGCGAGACGCGTCCTGTTCATGGATGCCCAATGGAAGTGGGATATTTCTACGTTGGCTCCCGATTCCTGGGTAGCAAGTATATCAACATCCACTACGATTCATATTGTATGGCAGACATCAATCCAGATTGTAAATGTCCCGGAGACTGTCCAAGACACGGAAACTGCAGGGAATGCGTCGCGTTCCACGTAGAGGGTGGAAAGAAGCCCCCATTCTGTCTTCGTGTCAAGTGGACCGAATACCAGGCGCCCCAATGAGTGCCTGGAAAACCTCTTCCTTTTGATATCTCTTATAAATCGTCGATACAATACCTGTCCCATGCAATTGACGGACAAGGAACAGGCCATTTTGGATGGGGAATCCGGAGAGGGTGCCCAGAAGGCGATGGAACTTGTGGTAGCACTGGGAAAGATCTATCGTGCGGATGGTCTGGTGGATATCACTTCCGCACATCTTTCGGGAGCATCGTACAAGACCATCGGAGATGGCGGATTGAAGTACCTCGAGGACATGGTCGCGGGAGGTGCCAAGGTCTCCGTCAACAGTACGTTGAACCCTATCGGGATGGATAGGGAGAGGTGGGCGGAGATGCACATCTCGGAGGATTTCGCTGTAAAACAGAACAGGATCGTGGAACTCTACGGTATGATGGGTATTCAGAAGACCTGTTCATGTACCCCCTATGTCGGACCGAACGTTCCGAAGCTCGGGGACCATGTGGCATGGGCGGAATCGTCCGCATTGTCCTTCGTAAATTCCATGATCGGTGCACGTACCAACAGGGAGGGTGGCCCGGGTGCTTTGGCCGCTGCGATCCTTGGAAAGACCGCTAACTATGGTCTTCACAAGACCGAGAACAGGAGGCCCACCGTCGTCATAGAGGCGGATATCGGAGACTCCCTGTTCGAACATTCACTTCTGGGGCAGGCCGTCGGAATGAGGGTCGGTGGCGGTATCCCGTATTACCGTGGGATAAAGCCAGGTATCGAGGAGGGTAAGACCATGGCCGCCGCCATGGCTGCCGCAGGTGCCGTGGCGATGTTCCATGTGGAAGGTACCACTCCCGAAGCATCGAACTATGACGTGTCCGAACTGGAGGTCATCCATATCGGTAAGGAGGAGTTGAAGGACGCATATGGGAGGATCAATACTGTGGACGATGTGGAACTCATCGCATTGGGATGTCCACACCTCACCGAGAAGGAGATCCATGAGATCGCATCACTGTTGAAGGGAAGGAAGAAGAAGGGGGACACCGAGATATGGTTCTGTACTTCCAAGGCGATAAGGGAGAAGTGTGCTGAGGATGTGAAGGTCCTGGAGGAGTTCGGTCCGGTGTTGGCGGATACCTGCATGGTGGTCGCACCCATCGAAGGAACCTTCTCGCGTACGGGTACCAACTCGTGCAAGGCAGGTAATTACCTTCCCACGTTGTGTTCTCAGAAGGCCATGTGTCGTGACATCGTAGATCTGATGAAGGTGATATCATGATCCTTCAGGGAAGGACCATTTCAAAGGGAAAGGCCACCGGAAAGGTGCTGAAGTTGGAGGAACCATTGAGTTTCCTCGGCGGTGTGGACGGAGCTACCGGGGACTTGAGGGTCGAGAAGGAAGGTAACGTGTCAGAGAGGATACTGGTCTTCCCCAGGGGGAAGGGCAGTACCGTCGGCTCTTTCGTCATGTACGACCTGATGGTACATGGAAAGGCCCCCGCAGCCGTCATAAACTCCTCTGCGGAGACCATCGTGGCTACCGGTGCGGTGATATCCTCCATCCCCATGATCGATTCCGTGGATGTGACACTCCTCCATGACGGTGACGATGTCACCGTGGATGCCGATGCAGGCACCGTGGAGATACACGGTGTGAAGGTCATCGAATCATCGTCCTCCGTCGTGATGATCGGGGACAGGTTCATCATGTTGCACAGACCCAGTACATCCCATTCCTATCCCGGTAGGTGGTCGCTCGTCTCCGGTAAGGGGGAGGGTGGCGAGACTCCGGAGGAGACGGCTATCAGGGAGATCCATGAGGAGACAGGTATAGTCGTGGAGAAGGCATCTGCCACTATGGATGCATTGGTCGTGAGGGAGAATGACATCATCTGGAAAGTCACCCCGTTCATATTCACTGTGCCCGAGGGTACTGAACCTGTGATCAATTCCGAGAATATCGAGTACAGGATGTGCACCCTGAGCGATCTCGACGGTATGGATCTGGTCCCATTGACCAAGGATGCCGTATCCAAACTGATGGGGATGATCTGATGTTCGGTGATGCCCATCTCCATTTCAAAGGTCTTTGTTATGATGGTATCGAGGATGCCGAACTATTGTGCGTGAATGCAGCTGAACGCTCGGATTGGGAACGCATCCGTGATGTGCCAGATACACGTGTGATGAAGTTCTACGGAATCCATCCCTGGTATGTTGGGGATTGGAACGACAACATCTGCGATGAGTTACGGTCCTTCCTGGATGACGATCCGAAGGCAGGTGTGGGAGAGATCGGTCTCGACAACAGCAGGCCGGACAGTGTCCTTCAGGCCGAGGTCTTCACCAGACAGTTGATGGTGGCGTCCGAGTACGAGAGGTGCGTATCCATTCACAATGTCCGTTCGGAGGGGTTGATCCAGAGGCTCCTGAAGATCGAGGGTAAAGGGTGCAGGTCCATCATATTGCACTCCTTCATGGGCCCTGTAGGTTCCATCGAATCCTTTAGAAAAATGAATGCTTATTTTTCCATATCTCCAAGACTCCTGCTTAAGTCCAGAGAGAATGCGAAGTTGATCCTGAGTAAGGTCCCCGATGATAGGTTGTTGTTGGAGACCGATGCACCGGACATCCCCGGTGGGTTCACCGATATGGCCACGTTCATATCCGACATCGCGGAGATAAAAGGTATCGAACAGAACGATCTGGCACAGCTTACGTTGAGGAATCTCAGAGAGGCCACTCAATGAGTGACGATATGTGTGCTAGGACAGGATTGCTCCTCGGAGAGGAGGGTGTGGATAGACTCAGGGATTCCACGGTCGTTCTGGCAGGTGCGGGTGCCGTTGGCGGTTACGTTCTGGAAGGACTCGTCCGTGCAGGTGTGGGACATATACGCGTAATAGATTCTGATGTGTTCAGTGCCAGCAATATGAACAGACAGATCCTTGCGACCATGGACACCATAGGCAGGAACAAGGCCGATGTGGCCGTGGAGAGGGCACGCTCCATCAATCCCGATATCGATATAGTTGCCATCAATTCGATGGTCTCCGAAGAGACCATACCCTTCATACTGAAGGATGTGCCAGATGTAGTTGCGGATGCCATTGATACGATATCCTATAAGGTGGCATTGTTGCGTTATGCCACAGAGCACAATATCGTGACCTTCTCGTCCATGGGGGCCGCGTTACATACGGACGCGACCTCGATCAGGGTGGACACGTTGAAGCGTACCAAGGTGTGTCCGCTGGCACAGTCCGTTCGCTCCAGGTTGAGGGATTTGGATACATCCATGATCACATGCGTGTATTCGGAGGAGAAACCTATGATCAAGCCGGATTCACGTGACGACCATGGTAAGAGCATTCTCGGTTCATTACCTACGATACCAGCATTGTTCGGGATGACTCTAGCCAATCAGATCATATTGTATCTGGCACAAAGATGAGGTTTGTTCTCGGAATTCGAAGTGTGCCATACCCTCTTGATTCTGTGATCGATATAAAAATTTGGAATGGGTTTTTAAGGGGCCGAAGCCCCGTTTAACATGCGAAGTATCCGTACTTCTTGAGCATGTATCTCTTCACCTGGTGTGCACCAAAGAAGTACACGCATGCGATGAACGGCATCCACAACAGGGTCCACCATGGGATGGGTATGAGTTCTGCGACGGGGAAGTCCGCAATCGCTGCCCAGAGTGCACCAGTGAATGGTAACACGGTACCGATGACCAATGCGATGATCGTGGTACATACCAGGAGTTTCGAGGAACAGGTCTCGAAGAAAGGCAACTTGTTGGTACGTACGATGTGGATTGCCCATACCTGCATCCAATACTGTTCGATGATCCATATGGAAGCGAACAGGATCTCGAATGCCGTGCCGCTCATGTCCTCCATGGAGAGGACCGCATCCCTTGCATTCATCAGGACTCCGTCTGCGGTGTATACATCCATCGTGGCGAACACAACGAATATCATGAATGCCCACGTCATTATGTCAGTCAATGGACACATCGGACCATACCTGAACATGACCGACTTGAGGTTCGGAGCATCCCATTTACGCGGTTCACGTACGAACTCGTCCTCGACTTTGTCCCAGGGGATGGCGAGGCATGCGAAGTCGTTGATCAGATTGAAGATCAGGATCATGATCGCACCCATCGGTTCGAAGTTGAAGATCAGACTTCCGAGGATGAGGGAGAACATATATCCGAAGTTGATCGAACCGATCATCTTCACGTACTTGATGGAGTTGACATAGACCTTCCTTCCCTCGATGGCACCGTTCTTCAGGATGTTTAGGTCCTTCTCAAGAAGGATCATGCTTGCAGTCTCTTTTGCGATATCCGTTCCGGTATCGACGGAGATGCTGACATCTGCGTTCTTCATGGCAATGACATCGTTGATTCCATCACCCATAAGTCCGACAGTGTGACCATTCTCACGGAGGGCGAGGACGATACGGGATTTGTTATCAGGTGTCAACCTTGCGAAGATGTTGGTCGTTTCGACGGATTCCTTGAGCTCCTCGTCGGACATCGCATCGATCTGGTTTCCAACAAGGATGTTATCGGCGGATATTCCGATTTCTTCACAGACGTAGCGGGAAACATACTCGTTATCACCAGTGAGGACCTTGACTCCGATTCCGTAATCCTTGAGGCTTGCGATAGCTTCCTCAGCGGTCTCCTTGACAGGATCTGTAAAGACAAGGAATCCGGTGAAGATTAGGTCCCCCTCATCGTCTGCGGTGAATTCGGTCTTTCCGCTGGGGAGGTACTTGTGAGTGATACCCAGGACACGCATTCCCTTTGCGCTGTACCACTCGACCAAACCCATGATGTCGTTGACTATGTCGTTGTTAAGGGGTTGGATGTTTCCATCGGGATCGAGGTAGCCGGTGGAGATCGAGAGGATTTCCGGGATGGCACCCTTGGTGATCATGATGTTGACATCCTCGTCCTGCTTGACAACGACGGTCGCTCTTCTCCTGATGAAGTCGAAGGGGATGTCTCCGACGGGTGAGTAGACATCCAACTCGTCTTCGTTGTATCTTTCGTATGCGTACTCGTCGATCGCCCAATCAATCTGATTGGTGGCAGAGGACAGGTTCCTGGAATTCAGGCAAGCGAAGAGCTCGACCTTCTTGCTGGGAGTTCCATAGAGGTCGTTACAAGCCATAACCGAGATCCTGTTCTGGGTGAGCGTTCCGGTCTTATCGGAACAGAGGATGTCCATGGCACCGAAGTTCTGGATAGCGGTCACGTCCTTGACGATGACCTTGTTCTTCGACATGTCTATGGCACCCTTTGCCAGATTTGTTGATACTATGGTGGCTAGCATTTCAGGCATCAGACCAATGGCGAGTGTGAGTGAGAACACCGTTGCCTCGAGGAAATCCTCGACAAGGAATGCTCCGTTGTTAAGGAACGCCTTGACGATCATGATGATGAATACGGGAGGGACCATGAAGATCATGATCTTCAAGAGAACACTGACGATCTCCTTGCTTCCTTTATCATAGGTGGTTGCGGTCTTCTTCTTGGTGAGCTTCTCCGTCATCGAACCGAAAACGGTATCGTTTCCTACTGAGATGACGATGGCCTCTGCGGATCCACCGACGACATTGGTTCCCATGAATGCGAGGTTGTCGCATCCGAGGATGTTGCCGTCGACGTTACGGGATTCTGCTGTTTTGCTGATTCCTCCTGATTCACCGGTCAAAGATGATTGATCGACCTTGAGATGATTGGATTTAATGATCCTGACGTCCGCGGGGACCATGTCTCCGGTGTCTAGGATGACGATATCTCCAACGACGATGTCCTTGGAGTCCACTTCCATCTCCGCATCCTCACGGCGTACCGTGATGATCGTAGTGACCATACTGACCAGTTTAGCCGCAGCTTTACTGCTACGTGTCTCCTGGATGAAGGTCATCGTACCACTGACAAGGATCAGAGTGGTGAGGATGATGAAGTAGATGATATCGGGATCAAGAATCATCCATAGGATATCGATGATACCCAAGGCGATGATGAAGATGTTCACAAACGAACGATAAAGCCTCTTGAGGGTAGCGTACTTGTTGTGATTGGAGATTTCGTTCCTTCCGTATTTGATACGGGAGGTGGTGATCTCTTCGTTGAAGTGTCCCTCTGGACGGCTCTCGTATTGCTCCATGATCAAGGCCACATCCGAGGTAGCGGCCAGGGTCATTCTGTCTTCTGGATTCGACGAGCTGATTACCACGTAGAAGGGACGTCGATTTCATAACTTAAAACAATCCCTCGCCATGTCTGGACAGAGACAGAATTTGAAATGATTTGACCCTCTGGGGGCATAAAAACGTACCCTTCCGAATTCATCTGGAGTAGCTACAATCCGGAGCGTCATCCGGTGGAACATACGGATATCTGGCCACTCTCTGCTTTGTTCGATGGACATCTTTTATCGATCGATGTACACATATTGTGTAGAAACGATTGTGCCAGATAGTTATACGATCGAGTGCTGTGATATTGCAAAGATGATAAAAATATATTGTGCCAGACGGGTCACCCCGTCCGGCTTTCATGTTTACTGGGGCGTGACCCTGATGGACACGTTCTTTCCGGTGATGTCCCAGACCTTGGCTCCCTCTCCCTCGACGGAATCGGAGAACACGAGGTTCTTGGCTCTGACCTCTCCGGCGATGAAGTCCTTCCATGTGGAGAACAGTTTGTTGAGGTACTCCTCCGCACCGACATCGATGTCGATGTACTGCTCCACGTTGAGCTTCATGTCCTTACGCATCTGCTGGATCCTGCGGATGAGCTCCCTAGCGTAACCCTCCGCCTCGATCTCGGGTGTGACATCGAAGTCGATGACGATCTGGCCTTCGCTGTAGTCGCAAGGCTCCTTGTCCCTGGGCATCTTGTCGGACTGGATGTACACGATGTCCTTGATGTTACCCTGCTGTTTGAGGACGTCCTCGAACATCGCAACGGCATCGTTGGACTGTGCGTCCTTTCCGCAGACGTAGATCTGCTTGAGGGGCCACCTGAGCTTGGATCCCATCTTCGCCCTCTCGGTCGCGATGGTCTCGACCAGTTCCTGGATGATGGACATATTGTGCTCGATGTCCTCCTTGATGAGGGTTTCGTCACACTTGGGCCAATCCTCCATGTGGACTGTGAGGAGGGTTCCTCCCATGTGCCTGTAGACTTCCTCCGCGATGTGCGGGGTGTAGGGTGCCATGGCGATGGCGGTCTGCATGATGGCGTAGTGGAGGGTACAGTAGGATGCGACCTTGTCGTTCTTCGAATCCTCGTCCTCGGTCCAGCTACGGTCCCTGATGAGCTTGACGTACCATTTGGAGAGGTCCTCCATGATGTAGTTCTCCAGTGCACGTGCTCCCTTGTGGAGTTCCCTGGATTCGAGTGCCGCGGTGACTGCTGCCTTCATCTTCTCGGTCTTGGAGAACATCCAGCGGTCCTCGTTCCTCAGGTACTTGTCCACATCGGCAAGTGTGTACTGTGCGGGATCGAATCCGTCGATCTCCATGTACATGGATGCGAACTTGACGACGTTCCAATAGGTGTTCAGGACCTTCCATGCGTTCTTGGGTCCTTCCTTTAGTGGTGGGTTCTTCTTCATGTCCCACTGGAAGCATGTGTCCTCCCAGGGTGCGTTGGCACGGACGGAGTAGAGCCTCATGGCGTCCGCTCCGAACTCCTTGATGACCTCCTTGGGCTCGACGACGTTTCCGAGCGACTTGGACATCTTCTGTCCCTTGGGGTCCAGCATCCAAGCGTGCATCATGACCTCGTCGTAAGGTGCCTTGTCGAAGGAGATGACTCCGGCTCCGAGCTGTGAGTAGAACCATCCTCTGGTCTGGTCGTGCGCCTCTACGATGAACTTAGGAGGCCACCAGGTGTCGTACTCCTCCTTCTTGGCAGGATATCCGAGGGATGCCCATGCTGCGACTCCGGAGTCGAACCACACATCGAGGATGTCGGGTACCCTGTGCATGGTCTTTCCGCACTTGGGGCAGGGGAAGGTGACCTTATCGATCCAGGGTCTGTGGATGTCCATACCCTCGGTGTAACCGTCTGCTCCCTTGAGCTCCTCGATCTGACCTACCGCCTTCCTCTCTCCGCACTCGCACTCCCATACGGGGATCGGGATTCCCCAGTACCTCTGCCTGGAAACGCACCAGTCCCTGGCTCCTTCGACCCAGTTCTTCTCCCTGGTGGAACCTGCCCAGTCGGGGACCCACTTGACCCTGTCGATCTCGTCGAGCATCTCCTCCTTGACCTTGGGGACTGTGATGAACCACTGTCTGGTGTTCCTGTAGATGATGGGGGTCTTGCACCTCCAGCAGTGTCCGTACCTGTGCTTGATCTTCTCGGTGTTGAAGAGCACACCCTTCTCCTTCAGGTACTTGATAATTTCATCGTTGGCGGTCTTGACCTTCTTTCCGGCCATCATGGGGAATGCATCGGTGTACCTTCCTGCCTCTCCGACGGGGCAGAAGGGCTCCATTCCGTACCTCTTACCGGTATCGTAGTCGTCCGGACCGAATCCGGGTGCGGTGTGGACGAGACCGGTGTTGTCGTTCTCGACGTAGTCCGCGTTGACGACCTTGTAGACGTACTCGGACCTCTTCAGGTATGCGGGGTCGATGTCGAAGGGTGGGATGTAGGCCATACCGACCATGTCCTTGCCCTTGTATCTCTCGACGATCTCGTACTTCTCGAATCCGCCCTTCTTGGTGACGTACTCCGCCTGCGATTCCAGACAGATGACCTTGTCCTCACCGGTCTCTCCGATGAGCCTGACCTTGGCGTAATCGAACTCGGGGTGTGCCGCGATGGCCATGTTGGACGGAAGTGTCCAGGGGGTGGTGGTCCAGATGAGGAGCGATGTCTCGGGGTCGTCCACGAGGGGCATCCTGATCATCACGGAGGGGTCGGTCTCGTCCCAGTACTCGATCTCGGCCTCTGCGAGAGCCGTTTCACATCTGGGACACCAAGTGACGACCCTGCTGCTGGAATCCAGGAGGTTCCTGTCGTATGCGCGCTGGATGGTCCACCACGCGGACTCCACGTAATCCCTGTTGAGTGTCTGGTAGGGGTGGTCCCAATCCATCCAGACTCCGAGCTCCTTGAACTCCTCGGTCATGCTCTCGCGGAGGGTGAGTGCATGCTCCCTGCAGGTGTTGACGAAGTTGTCGATTCCGATGATCTCCTCGATTTCCTTCTTGGACCTGACTCCGACCTCATCGGGCTTTCCGTCCTTGTTGACCCTTCCGGGGACCTTGATCATCTTCTCGATCTGGACCTCGATAGGGAGGCCGTGCATGTCGTAACCGGGCTGGTCGCGTACATTGAGTCCGTTCATCCTCCAGTACCTCAGGAGGATGTCCTTGATGGTCTTGTTGAGGGCGGTACCCATGTGGATATGTCCGGTGGTGTAGGGTGGCCCATCGACGAAGTAGAACTTCTTTCCGTTCTCCCTGAGGGCCTTTGTCTTCAGATAAGCGTCTTCGGATTTCCAGGCTGCCTGGATCTCCTTCTCGATCGTTGGTGCATCATAATTCGCGCGGACCTGCTTTATCATCGCTAGTCACATTCCTTTCCGGAACTATCTTGTCCGGTAGGTTCGGTTAGGATGGTGTCCTATATAATGGCGCGTGCGTGTGAAAACAGGTGTCAGAAGAGGTCGAGGGAACTCTGTGCCCTCTTCGCCTTGTTGACCTTGCGGGATTCGTCTATCCTATCGAGAACGGATGTCACTCTCTTCTCGGAGAAATCGTATGATGTCATGAAGTCGATGATCCCCTGACGATCCATCGTACCAGGTTTGGTGACGTACTCGTCACAGTATCTGCTATTGAGGAATATGTTCCTGATCTCCTGGTACTCTGGGATCTCGACACCGAGATGTGCCAGTGCATGCTCTATGTCACCGTGGTCCCTGATGAGTTTGAGTCCCTTCTTCGGTCCGATGCCGGATATGCCGCCGTTGAAGTCCGTACCCATGAGGATGCACATGTCCACGAGCTGTTCCCTATCGATGCCCAGTGATTCCAGAAATTCCTTGGATTCTATGACCTCGGTCTTCACATCCCTGTAAAGGTCCTTGCCTGGCACCTTTCTCCTTCCAGTTATCGTGACGTTCCTCAGGAGTCTCGGTGCTCCGAAGAGGATCGAATCGAAATCCTGCGATGCGGACGCCCATACATCGCCCTTGGAACACATGTACGCCCCCTGGGCCTCACCGTCGCTGGGGGCCTGAACAACAGGCATCCCCATGAGTGCCAGCAACTGTCTGGACGATTCCTGGATCTCGGGTGTCATCCTGGACGTCTGCTGTGCCTTGGAGAACGCCTTCTTAGTGTCCCCTTCCTGGACGGCCTTGTACCATTCCTGCTCCGCCTTCTCACGCCTCTCCTTCCTTTCGGAAATTGTGCCAGATTTCAGTTCGTGCGGTTTTCCGTCGAAGACGAATGTGGGTTCCACGCCCGCCTCTATCAGGTTCGCGGTACGGTACAACAACCCGGAGAGGTGGGATGTGACGCGTCCTTTGGAATCCGTGAGGGGATACCCATCGGGTTGACGGATGATGGAAAGGAATTGGTATATCGTGTTGTACGCATCGATCGCGATGGACTTCCCTCTGAGATCGGATAGCTCCACCGTCCTTACATCCACCAGTCCCGAAAGGTTTACTCCCATCGATACACCCCTTCAGACGGATGCCTTGAGGTCGGAGTTGTAGATGAGTACACCGAACACGAAGACCATCATATCGATGATGAGTGCGATCGCTGCGGCAAGGATGTTCACGAAACAGAGTCCTATGAAGAGGATCGTGAAGACGATCGTCAGTATGAGTGTCAGGTTCTTGGGATCCTTGTAATCCATGTCCCGCTAATCGATCTGCGTCCGTTAATAGGTAACGGTCTTGATTCAGAACTGTTTCCAGATGGCTATCTCGGCCGCCATGTCGTCCTGTTTGAACAGATAACTTCCTGCGGCGAGTACGTCCACGCCCGCCTCGTAACATCTGCGACCCGTATCACGGTTGATGCCCCCATCGACGGAGATTAGGATTTTCCTTCCGGTCGCATCCGCCATTCTTCTGATCTCGGAGATCTTGTCCGGGCCGTTCTCCCTGAACTTCTGTCCACCGAATCCGGGCTGTACGGTCATGACGAGGACGAGGTCCACCCTGTCCAGGAACGGTTCGATGGCAGAGGCTGGGGTATCCGGATTGAGGGAGATCCCGGGGTGTTTTCCAAGCTCCCCGATCCTGTCTATGGCCGCATCGATATCCCCATCCGCTTCCACATGTACGGTGAGGTAGTCCGCACCTGCGGCAGAGAACTGATCCACGTACCTGATCGGATCCTGGATCATGAGGTGTACGTCGAAGACTATATCTGAATGTGGTCTGAGGGCCTCAACGACCAACGGTCCGATGGTGATGTTCGGAACGAACATCCCGTCCATCACATCAAGATGTGCCCAGTCGGCACCCGCTTCAGTAATGCGTTCGAGTTCATCCCCGAGTCTGGAAAAATCTGCGGACAGCATGGAGGGTGCTACGATAACCATGATCGATGTATGGACGTGCATAGGTTTAAGCACTGCCTTAACAGCGGTTTACTTGGTGGACACCGGTTGTGCGAGAGTACGTTCCGGTGCGGTGTCCTATGCCCCCTCGTTCGAAAAGTGTTTTTAACTAGAGTGGGGTTGAACGCAACATGTCCAATGAGATCTGTGAGGTCATCGGATGCGAAGAGGCATCCGAGAGGTCGCTCAGCAACAAGAAGGTCGCATGCACTTCCTTGGAGCTCAAGAACCCTGATTGCAGGAACGTACACCTTTGCAAGAAGCACTACAAGGAGTGGAAGAAGCTCTCCAAGGGTGCGATTCCGGATTACTTCGGTGCAGACTGAGACATGTTGGAGATCACTTTTTTGGGGACAGGGGCGGGAGTACCGTCCAAGGACAGGGCGATGTCCGCAGTGGCCATCAGACAGGGTCCGAAGGTGACGCTGTTCGATTGTGCCGAGGGCACCCAGCGTCAACTGATGATGTCCAAACTGTCCTTCATGAAGATCGGACAGATCTTCATCACACATCTGCATGGGGATCATCTACTGGGACTTCCGGGTCTGATACAGACCATGGGCATGTCCGGCAGGAAGAATCCGTTGGATGTGTATGGGCCCAAGGGCACATACGATGCCGTGATGGGCATGTTGAACGCGTGTGAAGGCGTGTACGAGTACGAGTTACGTATAACTGAGATAGATGGGTGTCAGAGGTTGGAGTTCAATACGCACCATGTGGATTGTTTCCCCACCGTACACGGCGTTCCGTCCCTGGGATACAGATATGAGGAAAAAGAGACCCCTGGTACGTTCGATAAGGCGAAGGCGATCTCATTGGGGATTAGACCCGGTCCGGATTTCGGAAAGTTGCAGAATGGTGAGACGGTCGACGGTGTCACTCCTGACCAGGTGATGGACCCGCCGAAGAGGGGTCTGTCGGTCGTATATACGGGCGATACCGTCCAGGCCGATTCGGTTTTGGTCGGATCCAAGGGTGCGGATCTCCTGATCCACGACTCCACATACGATGTGGGGGAGGAGGAGCGTGCCGCGAAGCACATGCATTCCACATGCCGTCAGGCGGCGGAGGTAGCCAGGGAGGCAGGTGCCAGATATTTGATATTGACCCACTTCAGCCACAGGTACAGCGATTGTACCGTTCTTATGGAACATGCGCGCGAGACGTTCCCCGAGACGTACGTCGCGAACGATTTCGACACGTTCGAGTTGACCAGGTCCTCGATCAGACCAATTTGAGCATGTCGGCCCTGGTGACCATGCCGATGATCTTCCCCTTGCGGGTAATCAGTACGGCATTGGAGGTGTTCAATATCGATGACACTCCTTCCATCGTGGAATTTTCGGAGACCGTAGGGAAGGAGTCATCCATGACCTCCGAAACCCTCATCCTCGACAGTTGGTCCATACTCCTGCCCGAGTTCAACAACTTGAGGATGACCTTCTCGGAGATGCTTCCAACGGACGATTCGCCTTTGAGGACGGGCATCTGTGAGAATCCTGTCTCCCTCAACATCTCCAAGGCTTCATGCACACCGGAATCCTCCTGTACCGAGATGATGTCCTTCGTTGCGATGTCCATGATGGGGATCTCCTTCTTCTTATCCCCCATCCTCTCCAACGTCTCGAACAACTTCACCACAGTGCTGTAACTGGCGGAGATCTTCCCCTGTTCGACCTTGGTTATGGTACTCTGGCTTACACCGGAGGCTTCAGCCAGCTCTGCCTGTGTGATGTCCAACAGTTTACGGCGTTTACGGATGTCCGATGCCGGTGGGAATTTCATACAATACATTATGTAAAATTCATATATGAATATATGTAGAAGTATATTGGTCATATCTGAAACTCTCCCCGTATAGGGAGGTGTGTGGCACAGAAATAGCGATCATGCATGGCCATCTGTGATTGAAATGAAGGGGTATCAGCAGTCACGTGCACTTTACATCGATGACAGTCACAAGGAGGACGTTATCACGGAACTGATCGATGACGGGGACGTTTGGTCAGAGGGGATGGATGCCATGTACGATTTGGACAGGGAAGGACGGATGTACGGGCTGGCCGTACAGATTCCGGACGAGGATGTGTTCCGTGGATTGGAGTTCCAGGTGATCCCTCTATCGCGGTTGATGTCTGACCATTCCATGGAGACGGTCACGAAGATGTTGAACGGGTACAGGTCCGGGTATGCGATGTCGTTCGGACCTAGGTTGAGGGATGACGCTGTACGTTGCGAGAAGGATGGAACATACCGTACGTTCCTGGCGGTGTCCAGGGATGGCGATATACTGGGGTACTACATGTTGGGTCTTGGCCATATGGTGATCCCGGAAGGTAATGCTCTGCCACCTTTCGCCCACCGGGCACTGGGTCTAAAGGGGAGTCACGGTATTTCATCGATGATGATGCTGGCACAGTTATCACATTCGATGAGGGCGACATCTGTCTTCATACCTGTGCTGATGGCCCTCGCGAACAGGTACGTATCTTCGACAAAAGGTATAATCGGCCCAAAGTTCGTCATGTTGGAATGTGATGACGAGGACATCCTATGTCATGAACGTAGGGGATTCCGTGTCATAGAGAGGGTCGAGAATACTAACCGTATGGTCGCGATGATATGACCCTAGCGCGTGTGCATGGTCCGTCACCTTCACGCTACCTTTAATATGTCTAATGCATCGCGCATAATATAGGAAAAAGTCAGGAGCGGAAAAAATGGCAATGGACAAGAACATCTATGTCGAGAACATTCACGATATCCCTACCCCTCGCGGAAAGATCGAACTTGTAGAGAGGAAGGGAATCGGACACCCTGACAGTGTCGCTGACGCACTCGCCGAGACTGTCTCCAGGGCGCTCTGTAAGATGTACATGAAGGAGTACGGACACGTCCTCCATCACAACACAGACGAGACTCAGATTGCAGCAGGTATGGCCGCACCCAAGTTCGGTGGAGGTTGCATCATAGATCCCACATACATCCTCCTGGTCGGACGTGCCACCACCAATGTTACTGTCGAGAACCAGCTCAAGGAGCTCCCATGCACGCCTGTCGCACTCAAGGCGGCACGTGAGTATCTGAGGCAGACCTTCCCCAACCTCGATGTTGATTCGGACATCATCCTTGATGCCAAGCTCGGAATGGGATCCGACGATCTCACCGGTGTCTACAAGACCTCCGGTGTCCTCGCAAATGACACCTCCTTTGGAGTAGGCTATGCCCCCTATTCCATCACCGATACTCTCGTTCTCAAGACCGAGGAGATGATCAATTCCCCCGCATTCAAGAAGATCCTCCCTGAGACAGGACAGGATGTCAAGGTCATGGGATCCAGGGTCGATAACAAGTTGACCATGACCATCGCCTGCGCGATGGTTGACAAGTATGTTCCTGACAAAGGTCACTACGCATCTGCGATCGAGGACCTTTACAACAGAGTACAGCAGAACGCTCTCGACATCATCGACAAGTCCGGAGAGGACATCGATTTCAAGCTCGAGATCAACACTGGAGACAACTACGACAACAACGTCTACTATCTGACCGTCACCGGACTTTCTCAGGAGATGGGAGACGACGGTTCGGTCGGACGTGGAAACAGGTGCAACGGACTCATCACTCCTTACAGGCCCATGTCCATGGAGGCGACTTCCGGAAAGAACCCCATCACCCACATCGGAAAGATCTACAACGTCATGTCCAAGCTCATCGCGGATGACATCGCAGAAAAGGTCTCCAGGGATGTGGAGGTCAAGGTACGTATCCTTTCACAGATCGGAAAGCCCGTATCACAGCCTCTTAACTGTAGCGTGCAGTTGGTTTCCGAAGAGGTCAACGAGGGTAAACTCAACCAGTGGAAGGCCGAGGCAGAATCCATCGCCTACGATTGGCTCGACAATGTTGACAAGGTCACCGAGCTCATCATCAACGGAAAGGTCAGGACGTTCTGATGAAGATTATCGACGCACCCCAATACGGTCCAATGTTCCGTTTCACGGATGCCAGCGTCTACTGGGCGATGTATGTCCTGTCCGACGGAAAGAGAATGGGTCGCAAGAGGCTTGCAGAAGAATCCGGAGTGGGAGAAGGGAGCATGAGACGCATCCTGAACACCCTGAAGGAGAACAATTTCATCGAGATTAAACAGACCGGCATCACCATCACCAAGGCCGGTCTGGCATATCTTGCTGAATTGCCGATCAGAGTCATCGATGTCGATGCGTCGAAGATAATCCTTGGGGACTACTCCCAGGCAGTTCTGGTCAAGAATGCTTCCAAACAGATCGACAACGGTCTCCAACAGAGGGACGCAGGTATTCGTGCCGGCGCCCTCGGATGCACCACCGTCGTCATGAGGGATGGGGAATTGATCCTACCGCCGGATTGGAGCATTGACGAGAACGAACCCGATGTTGCGGCACACATCAAGGAGGTCAGTGGCATGGTCGATGAGGACATAATCATCATCGGAAGTGCAGATAACAAGGTCTCCGCTATCAACGCCGCTCTATCCGCAGCTTTCGAGTTGTTCTGAGGTCCAGATGAGAAACCTATTCAATATTTCCGTCTACCATATGCAGGAGGAGATAGACCATGCGTGTTCCGTGGTCGGTTCCGATGAGTCATATGTGGACGGATTGGAACTGCTTACCGGGTATGGGAGGGTTGACGCAAGACTCGCCAAATATGTCACTTCCGTCCACCTTCCGTTCGCTATCGATTGGTATGGGCCCGCCACCGGTACGAGACCAGTCGTTCCTGGGCTTGAATCGGATGACATTAGGTTCCGCCATTATGGTTTGGACAGAAAAGATATCGTGGATTCCTTACGTCTTGCACTCCGTGTGGCAGATCCCATGGAGCCTATGTACGGTGTTTTACATGCTTGTAGTGCCAATATCAATGAGCTCCTTTCGACAACATATTCTGATTCCGATGAGAAGGTCGTTTCCACTTTGATAAGTATCCTCAACGAGGTCGTATCCGAGTTTCCTGATGGTGAACCGCCGTTCACCATTGCCTTGGAGAACACCTGGTGGCCAGGGATGAGATTGTTGGACGGTTCTTTGCATGATATGTTGGAATCGGAATTGGAGTTCGATGATTGGGGCATATGTTTGGATACAGGTCACATACTGTTCTCATCCGGTCGTTCCACGGACGAAAATGCTGCTTTGACAATTCTGAACGAGTGTGCGGATTCGTATCCCGATGAATTCTATGACAGATTGATCGCAATGCATCTGCATGTCAACACATCTGCACGTCTCATAGATGCTACGGCCGATCCGACGGGTCATGAACTTCCTCTGGACGAGCGTTTGAGTAAGGCATATTCACGCATCACTATGATCGATCAGCATCGTCCTTTCACCAATCCGGATGTGAAGGATTATGTCGAACGTATGGGTCCGGAGTTCGTGGTCCATGAGATGTCCTCCCCTACGATACCCGAACAGATCAGGGACCACATGTGTCAGGCATCGTTGTTAGTCGAGTGAATAGAGATTCGATGAATCTCCGACACTTTCTAATATCCATCATAATATTAGCAATAGGAGGGTATGGATGGACAATAAGAGACTTGCAGATCTTGCAACGCTTCTTTTGCTGTTATTGGCACTCGTGCTCGTGATGGTCGTATTCCTGTTGGTGTTCACCTTCATCTTCGAGTGGGTCGCAAGCGTGATCGACAACGGATACGCAGTGATCAACTCCGTGGCGTTGGTGTTCTCTGCGTTGATCATCGCGACGGCATTGCTCGTTAAGAAGTGAACGGTGCTTCAAGCACCAATAATCCCCTTTACGATTTCTATAATATCCATGAACATGCGCGGACATTTGTCCGTGAAGAGATTCTCCTTGATCGCACGGATGTTGTCCTCGTTCTTCCTTACATCGAGGCCGAGGATCTCGGGACATGTGGTGCCCTGCACTCTTTTTTTGTACTCCGTGAAGAACATCTCCCTCTTGATCATACATAGCCCTCTGGAGGAGATATCAGGCGTTTCAGCACCGTATTTGAATCCGATCACGGTCAATGCACCGATCACCGCGCCACATAACGATCCTTGGAGGAGACCCATGCTCATGCAGGATACGGCCTTCATCGCAGCAGGGTACGAGTCCCCCAATTCATTTTCGAATGCCTTGATGATTATCTGTGCACAATCGTAACCCTCGTCCGCGAGCCTGGTCAACGTGTCCATGTCCATGGATGAGGATGGTCCTATCAACGGATATAGGAGATGGTCCGATACTTCAAACATGGGATAATTCACGGCATCGTACGGGACGTACATGTACAATCCACAAAGCTGTACTTGATGGTGAAGATTATATAGGGTATTATTATAGGGTGCCTCAGAGGAATAAACCATGGCACGTTTTAAAGAGGCAGAGAGCAGACTCCTTGACAAGACCGTCTGCATGAACTGCTATGCCACTAACCCTAAGGGCGCATCCAAGTGCCGCAAGTGCGGATACAGCAACCTTAGGCCTAAGGCTAAGGAGAGCAGGAAGCAGTAAGTGTGTTTCCTGTGCATCCGTTCTACGGGTGCGTTCTGAAACCATAACAGCGCGACCTATTGGTCGCGTTAACTACCATAATAGTGTTAACTATCTTCCACAACTTATCATTGAAAGATAGGCTAGATTATATTGATGGAGCTCTTACCGACCTACGGTAGATATCCGAGGGAAATAGGATGAAGGCCCTGATAGTCGATGACAATCCGTCGGTTGTTGCTATTCTGACGGAGATTCTGAAGATAGATGGACATGAAGTGTTCACGGCTTCCAATTGGGATGATGCCAAGAGGGAGTTGGATCTGAGGAAACCGGACATCATGTTCCTGGATTCCATCGTGGACCAGAAGAGTATGATGTCGTTCGTGGACGAACTTGACGAGTCGATCAACACACGCATCGTCCTGATCCTCAACGGAAGGGAACAGATCCCTAAGGACACGTCCCTGATTGTTCGTAGCATCAAGAAACCATTCAACAGTACCGAGGTCCTTGAGGCCGTGAACTTCGTCGGAGGGGGTTGTACAAACGTTCCAAAATCGGTCGAGAAGAAGACGAAGTGGTACAAGTTCCTGATGAAGTCCAAAGACGGTTCCGGTTCGGTGGAGAAGTATGTGTCCGACAACCCGGTGATGCATGGGAAATCCTATATCGTCTTTGAGGACGAACCGGAGAAGATCTACAATCTGGCCACCAAATTCGGCGGTATCAACGGGGACGTCCTGATCATTACAGGCGGTAGGAAGAAGGCCATCGAGACCAAGGTGAACCTCGACGATCCGAGCTACATCACATTATCGCGTACCTCCAAGGAGGACTATGTGGACATCAAGGCGTTGGGCACATTGATGTTCAGGATAATGGAACACATCAGGAACAACTTCTGGCCGGTCATCATCATCGATGACCTCACACAGATCATCGACAACAACGATCTGAATTCAGTTCTTACGTTCATCTATCAGATATACAAGGGTGCAAGCGGTCCGGTGACATTGGCCGTTTCCGTCAAGGAGGCCCTTCTAACGGAGAAGGACAAGTTGCTTCTCTTCAGATATATGGAAGAATACAAACCAGACGAGGAAGAGTCAAAAGGAGATGAGTCAAATGGCAGGTAAGATTGAGAAAGTATGGGCAAGAGAGGTCCTCGATTCCAGAGGAAATCCCACTGTAGAGGCTGAGGTCACCGTGTTCGGACACAGGATCTCCGCCATTGCACCCTCCGGTGCATCCACCGGTTCCTGGGAGGCACACGAGCTCAGGGACGGAGGTTCCAGGTTCGGAGGAAAAGGGGTCATGACAGCCGTCGAGAACGTTAGGACGGAGATCGCCAAGGCACTCGTCGGAATGGATCCCACCGATCAGGAGGCCATCGATACCGCCATGATCGAGCTTGACGGAACCGCCAACAAGAAGAGGCTCGGAGCCAACGCACTCATCGCAACTTCACTCGCAGTCGCCAAGGCAGGTGCAGCCGTGAACGGGGTACCACTCTACCAGCACATCGGAAAGGACGGTGTCACTCTCCCTGTTCCAATGCTCAACATCATCAACGGCGGAAAGCACGCCGGAGGCAATCTGAAGATCCAGGAATTCATGATCATTCCTGCAGGTGCTAAGACGTTCTCCGATTGTCTTAGGATGTCCTCCGAGGTCTACATGTCCCTCAAGTCCATGCTGAAGAAGAAGTATGGTGTAGGCGCGATCAATCTTGGGGATGAAGGAGGATTTGCTCCCCCACTCGATACCGCATCAGAGGCGATGGAGACCATCGTATCCGCAGTATCCGATGCGGGTTATGTTCCCGGAAAGGACGTATTCCTCGCACTCGATGCCGCTTCAAGCGAATTCTATTCCGACGGAGTGTACGATGTGGACGGTCTCAAACTCTCTGCACCGGAGCTCGCGGATCACTACAAGTCCCTTGCGGACCAGTTCCCCCTTATCAGCATCGAGGACCCCTTCTTCGAGGATGACTTCGAGACCACCCGCATGTTGACCGAGAAGATTGGTTCCAAGGTACAGATCGTCGGAGACGATCTCTTCGTCACCAACACGGAACGCCTCAGTAAGGGAATCGAGATCGGGGCCGCCAACGCACTCCTTCTCAAAGTCAACCAGATCGGAACGGTCACCGAGGCAGGAAACGCTGCTAAGATGAGTTTCGAGAACGGATATAATGTGGTGGTGTCCCACAGGTCCGGAGAATCCGAGGACGTATCCATTGCGGATCTTGCCGTCGGATGGGGATCCGGACAGATCAAGACCGGTGCACCTGCCCGTGGAGAGCGTACCGCCAAGTACAACCAGCTCCTGAGGATAGAGGAGGAGTTGGGCTCCAAGGCCGTATTCCCCGGAATAAGGGCATTCAGGAAGTAAACGCATATGGTATCGGCCCCGTCCACGCGAAAGGGCGGGGTCGACCGACCCCTTTCTTTTGACCCCTTCATTTCCACTGGAACAGACACTTTCGATCATCCGGTGACAGTCTATATATAGTGTGGTTCGCCCCCTATAATTTAAATGTTTATCTTGATACTCCAATGTATATTTTTATTCATTTTTCCTTAGATTTCCTATGCATTACTAGTGATTTTGGAGAAAAAAATCACACTTTCTGTGTGATTTCATCGGTGTTAAGGGTATCTTTATATGGAACATACAGTATAGTGTGGAAGGCCGAAATACAGGCGTCAATCCTCCTTGGGAAAGACGATTTTCGCTTGTAATTTGCACGAAGGGGATACGATGCAAGCAAGCACAAAAACTGTGGATGGCTATGGATTTTGCAGGAGGATCGACACCGTCGATTCGTCCGCTATGAAGAAGGTATACTGTTCATGCGGTTGCATCCTCGATCTCGACAGGTCCTATTTCAACAGGAGATTGGACCTCGGAAAGGAACTCGAATGTGTCCACTGTCGCAACACCCGTATCTCTCGTGAGATCGATGAGCTCAACGCTCATTTCAACGGAGAGGACGTCTGCGAGGACAACACCTTCTACTGATTCTGTTCCTACCATTCGGATTGCGTGTGCGCAATGCCTAATATCTACATGACGATACGGCAGATATGAAGGTCGTAATCGTCTCTGGTCTGCTCGGAGTGGGCAAGACCTCCGTCATCCTGAAGATGCTGGACCCGTTGATGTCTAATGGCGCCAAGGTGGCCGTCATCGAGAACGATTTCGGAGCGATGGGTGTGGATAGCGAGGTCCTGGAGAAGAACGGGATGAAGGTCCGCGACCTTAAGGGCGGATGTATCTGTTGTACCATGCAGGGTAGCCTCATGGACAGTCTCGTCTCGCTCAGGAACGAGTACGCTCCGGATATCGTCGTCATAGAGCCGACAGGGATTGCGGACCCGGAATTCATCGTCAATTCCGTCAAGGCATTCCCCGGTATCGATCTCGAAGCGACCCATGTCTCCGTGGTGGTCGATTGCGAGAGGTTCCTGAAGGTGCAGAAGATGTTCGAACGTCCTCTCAGGAACCAGTTGAAACTCGCGGAGGTGGCCATGCTCAACAAGATCGACACGGTCACATCCGAGGATCTCGATAGGATAGAGGTCGCGATACGTGAGCTCGGTTACGAAGGTCCTATAGCGCGCATCAGAGGGGACACCGGCGAAGGTATCGGGGAAGCCATCATGGAGATGAGGATATGACCAGGGACGAGTCCATGATGCCCTCCATAGCCGTTGCGGAGATGAAGGGTACCTTAGGTGGCATGCCCGCGGATGAGGCCAACAGGCTCTTCATACGTTTCCTATCCGAGGTCTCCAAGGATTGTGGTAACGAGGGCGCATACATGATCGGTCACAACAAGGCCAACTTCAAGTGCGGAGAGGATATGTTATCGATCAGCTGTACCACGGAGGACGGCAATGTCCGCACCAAATTCGATTTCTCATCGCCTGTAGGCGACTATACCGGTGTGGTCAATGTCATCGTCTATGGTCTGGACTATCCTGTTCTGAAGAGGATAGTGGAGTCCAGGGCCTCCGAGATACCCGGTTGTTCCGTGAAGGTAATTGAGGAAGGCGGTTGCGACGATCCTGAGTGCAACGATCCGCATTGTAACGATCCGGATCACAGGCGTAGACCTATCACCATAGAAGGATTGTGATTCAGATGGAGTACCATGAATTGATCAGACAGAGATATTCCGTAAGGAAGTACAGCGATAGAGCATTGACATCCGGTCAGATCGATGAGATCCTCATGGCCGGAAACATCGCACCAACCGCAAGGGATAACCAGCCCCAGAGGATCTACGTGATGGAGAGCAAGGAGGCCATGGCAAAATTGGCGGATGTCATAGGCCCCATGGCATTCGGTGCACCGAATGCGTTCCTGATCTGCGCCGACAAGGATGAGGCCGCTGTCGGAGCGTTCGACGGAAGGAGCTTCGCGGAGACCGATGCGACCATCGTCACCACTCACATGATGTTGGCGGCACACGATATCGGTCTAGGAACCTGTTGGGTCGGCTACTTTGACCCGAAGGTCGTCCGCGAGGCGTTCTCGATCCCGGATAACGAGGCGATCTACCATATCCTCATCGTCGGATATCCTGCGGAAGATGCGACACCCGGGCCCCTCCATGCCAAGAGGAAGACCCTTGGTGCAACGGTCCGCGTATTGTGACACAATCATGGCGGGACCGCGTAGACCTACGTGGTCCCGTCAAAGATCACTCTTCCTTCTTCTCGGTATCTGCGGATTTGTCCGCGCCCTTCTTCTTCCTGCTGTCACAGTTCATGTTGATGCATTCGGAATATGAGCCGAGGCCGATGATGGGTGCACCGCAGACCTGACACGCCTCTCCCGTGGGGGTGATGGTACCCTTCGGTCTGAGGGGATACGTTTGATTGCATTTCGGCCAGTTGGAGCATCCTGCGAAGCGTTTTCCTGCCTTGGAGAACAGGATACGGACTTCTCCTTCCTGACACGTGGGACACTTTCCGAGTGTGGACTTGGATGTGTTGCTACTGCACTTGGGATCTATGCATTGGATCTGTGGTGGGTTACCCTTCCTGATGACCTTCAACTGCGGGAGTCCGCATACGGGACATGTCGTCTCCTGTGTCTGGATCATGGCACCCCTCGGCAGGGGGTACGCGCATGTGCATTCCGGGTATCCGTCGCATCCGATGAAATTACCGTTCTTCGAACGCTTGATTGTCATGTTGTTCCCGCACTTCGGACATGTTCCGATGTGCTGCTGGGATCTCAGTGCGGCCTTGATCTCGTCACCGATGATGGCACTGTTGTCGGAGATCTCGGATGCGGCCTTGTGGAGCATCTCCTGGGATTCGGATACGACGCTGTCGAGGGTCCTCTCTCCACTGGTGATCTTGAGCATGTCCTGTTCGAGTTCGGCGGTCATCCTGGGTTCCGCGATGCCCCCTCCGTGGAGTTCCAGCGATTTCGTGAGGGCGATTCCGCTGGCGGTGGGGATCATGTGGTTCCCTTGGACATAGTTCCTGGAGAACAGTTTGCTGATGATATCGTGTCTTGTGGATTTGGTACCGAGGTTGAGGCGGTCCATCTCCTGAATGAGCGATCCCTGATTGTACCTGTATGGGGGTCTGGTCTCCTCATCCACGAGATTCATGGAACGGATGTCGATGGGCTTCCCGACCTCCAGTTTGGGGATACGTACGTCCTTGTTCGTCATGTACTTCTCGTAGTACTTCTTCCAACCCTTCTCCTTGGTGACGTGTCCTGTGGCTTTGAAGGTCTCGCCAGCGACATCGATCTCCACATCGGAGATCTCAGCCTTGGCATTGGTCGAGACGGTGGCGAGGAAACGTCTGACGATCAGTTCGTAGAGTTTCCATTTGTCTCCCTTGAGCTTATCAGATGTGGCACCGGACGTAGGGTAGATAGGGGGGTGATCCGTGGTCCTCCTCTTTCCTCTGGATGGGATGATGGTCTCCTGTGCGAGGATCTCCTCGACCTCCTTCTTGAAGTCGGATTCCTTGAGCTTCTCTAGGACGGACCTGAGTCCAAGACTCTTGGGGTACTCCGTGTTCTCGGTACGTGGGTATGAGATGTATCCTCCAGTGTACAGGTCCTCCGCGAGCTTCATGGTGGTGGCGGGAGGGATACCTATCTTGTTGGCTTCGACCTGCAACTGTGTTGTATCGAAAGGTGCGGGCTTATACTCCTCCTTTATCGAGGTCTCGTACGCGGTGACCGTACCCTTCTTCACCTCGGTGCATTTGTTGTATATCGTATCCGCAGCTTCCTTGTCCCAGAATGGGTTGTCCTTATGGCTTCCTTCGAATGCGAGCATTCCGAACCTTCCGGATACCTTCCAATACGGAACGGGTTCGAACTTCTCGATCTCCTCATGTCTGTCCACAAGGAGTTTGAGGGTGGGGCTCTGGACCCTTCCGACGGACATGAAGTTCTTCCCAACCTGTCCGGATGAGAGTGAGATGAGTCTTGTGAGCACCGCGCCCCAGGAGAGGTCCACGATCTGTCTGGCCTCCGCGGCCTGCGCGAGTCTTTCGTCAGGTAGTGTGAGTGCTGCGAAAGCGGCCTCCACCTCACCTTTCGTCAATGCACTGAAACGGGCCCTCTTGACCTTGCTCATGTCCGCTTCGGCACACTTGACGGTCTCCATACCGATGAGCTCTCCTTCCCTATCGAAGTCAGTCGCGATGATGATCTCATCTGCGTTCTGCATGAGATTCTTGATGGTGTTGAGAATGCTTTTCACACGAACGGTCTTGACCTGAGGGGCATAGACGAGGTCGACCGGAGAGTTCGCGCTCCAGTCATTGAATTCCTCCGGGTAGTCCAATTCGATGATGTGTCCCCTGAGACTGACGACATCGTAATCGTCATCGTTGTGTGTGAACGAGATGACGGTGACGCCGCTGGTCGTTTTGGATGTGGATTTACCGTTGGAAAGGATGGTCGATATCCTTCTGGCAGCGTTCGCCTTCTCCGTGATAACTAATTTTCTCATCGCGTGCGTATTTCTTTAGATTTTAAAATAACCTCGTATCGGATTCATCACGGATGTCCTGGAAACCATTAATTCCATCATGTGCATCCGCATCCATGTACGAAGGGCTGCTGTCGTCTTTGGAGGGGACCGTGCGCTCCATGGTGTCAGGGAAGGACGTCGCCGTAGCGTTCTCCGGCGGTCTGGACAGCGGTGTGCTCGCGATATTGTGCAAGAGGTACGCCAGGTCCGTCAGGTTGTACACGGTGGGTCTCGAGGAGTCGTACGATGTCCGTGAGTCGAGGGGGATGTCCCGGGTCCTGGGGATGGATTGGACACACATCCCGATGGACGAAGATAGCCTTCTGGACGGTATGAAGGATATGGTCGCGGTCACCGGTACGACCGATCCCATCGTCCTGTCGTTCGAGGTGCCGTTGATGTACGTACTGTCCTCTGCGGAGGAGGACATCATCGTAACCGGACAGGGTGCGGACGAGGTGTTCCTTGGGTACTCCAAGTACGTCGGTCTTGACGATGACGATCTTGAGGATCAGTTGACGGAGGACATGAGGAAGCTGTATGGCGTCACACGCATCCACGAGGCCAAGATGGCAGAACACAGCGGTAAAACGGTCCTTTGTCCGTTTCTCGACTCTCGTGTCATGAGCGAGGTCTCACGCATCCCTTTGGACGAATTGAAACCTCATGGTGAACTACGTAAGGTGCCCCTCCGTCATGTGGCGGAATCTCTGGGATGTCCGGAACTCGCATCGAAACCCAAGAAGGCGGCTCAATACGGGTCGGGATCGATGGATACGATCAGACGTCTGGCCAAGTCAAGATCCCAGACCGTAGGTTGTTTTATTATAGGACTTGTGGATGGGGTCCACCGTGAGTGACTTCGACAAGGAATCCGTCGTGGACTGGTTGCATAACCTGACGCGACTCGGGATCAAACTGGGTCTTAAGAATATCACTGAACTCCTGGCACGTATAGGGAACCCTCAGGACAGCTTCAGGACCATCCATGTGGCAGGTTCCGACGGCAAGGGTTCCACATGTGCATACATATATTCAGTTCTGATGGAGGCAGGTATCAATGTGGGATTGTACTCCTCTCCCCAAATTGTCGATTTCAACGAACGCATCTCGGTCAACGGCAATAACATAACGGATGACGATTTCCTGCTTCTGGCATATGAGGTGATGGTGGTCGTAGAGTCCATGAAGGAGGAGGGTTATGACTGTACCTTCTTCGAATCCACGACCGCACTGGCATTCCTGTACTTTCAGAGGAAAGGCGTCGAGTATGCGGTGATCGAGGTGGGGATGGGTGGCAGGTACGATGCCACCAACGTCATCAGTCCTGAGGTGACCGTCATAACGAACATCAGTAGGGAACATACCCAGTTCCTTGGCGGCACCATATCGGAGATCGCTTCGGAGAAGGCCGGCATCATCAAGAGCGGCGTTCCTGTGGTCACCTGCAATACAGGGGATGCACTGAAGGAGATCGCCAGGACGGCGAGCCTCATGGATTCGGAGCTGGTGGTCGTCGAGGACGTATCCTTAATGGACATGACCCAGACGGGTTCCGTAATCGAGTATCGTGGTAAGGTGTACGAGGTCGGAATCCCAGGATCCTATCAGGCCACCAATGCCGCGATGGCCATCGAGACCCTGTCCAGGATAAGTCTTTCCAAGGATGTGATGCCCTATCTCGCACAGGGTCTGAAGAACGCACATTGGCCGGGACGTATGGAGAAGATCGAGGGACTTCCACTGATCGTAGATGTTACCCATACCAAGAGCGGTATGGTCGCGCTCTGTGAGGATGTCCTCAGGATCTATGGGAAGGTCACAGTGGTGTTCGGTATACTCAGTGACAAGGATCTCGTCGGAATCTCCGAATGTATCGCAAAGATGTCATCACAGGTCTATGTCACCGAACCCGATTCCGATCGCGCCATGGTCGTGTCCGAGGTCGCACGTGTGATGGGCCTTAGGACCGAAGACGTTATCGTCTCCCCCTCCGTTGAGGATGCCATCGAGGCCGCCCTGAAGGACATGAAGGGTTCGGCGGTCCTTGTTACCGGTTCATTCAGGATGGCGGAAGGTGCGATGAGATGGCTGAAGAAGAGATCTGCACGATTCTAGATCTATTGGCGAAGGAATACGATAAGGGATGTTATCCCGGGAGGAATTCGGAGGGTCTCAATCCGGAATGGCCCGCGGATCCGTTCCATGTTCTTATAGCCACCATATTGTCCCAACGTACCAAGGATGACAATACTCGAAAGGCATCGGACAATCTTTTCCGTTGTTATGATTCGATAGAGGAGATAGCGACTGCGGATGTGGAGCATGTGGCACAATTGGTCAGACCGGCAGGGTTCCCCCGGCAGAAGGCGAAGGCGATCGTCGAATGCTGTAAGAAGCTACTGGAGGAGTACGGTTCCGAAGTCCCATCGGATACGGAAGAACTGTTGAGGTTGCCGATGGTGGGAAGGAAGACGGCCGCCTGTGTAAGGTCCTATGCGATGGGAATCCCATCCGTATGTGTGGACACACATGTCCACAGAATAGCGAATCTCATGGGTTTGGTGGAGACACGTGACCCGGAGGCGACCGAGTACGCGTTGATGGCCATCACTCCCGAGGAGAGGTGGACGGACATCAACCGTTACTTGGTCAGACACGGCCAGGTCATATGCATCCCGAACCATATGAGGTGCGGGAGATGCATGGTGTCCCAGTATTGTAGATACGCCCGTGACAATCTCACTGAACGCCCATGACGTTGAGCACGTGCTCGGCGAACAGTTTGATGGGGTCGATGTCGGTGTTCTCGTAGAGCATCCTGGAACCTACGGGATCCTCGACCTCGTTGAAGACATACTGGCCGTTGTCGATGAGGAAGTCCACACCGATGAAGTCGGGGTGCAGGTCGTAGATGACAACCTTGAGGTACCTCTCGACATCCTCGGGGAGATCGACGAGCTCGGCCTTCGCTCCGAGGGAGTAGTTGGCCCTGAAGTCCGAATCGTTGGACCTGAGCATGCATGCGACGATCTTATCACCGATGATGTAGACCCTGAGGTCCTTTCCGGGTTCGGATGCGACCTTCTGCATCATGTAGTCCTCATCGTTTCCGTGGAGACGGAGATTGTGAACCTCATCGGTGGTGGATACGATCTGCACATCACGTCCGCCGTGTCCCATCCTGCTCTTGACGACCGCGGGAAGGGTGATGTTGGCAGGGTTGTAGAGTGCGCCTTCGAGGACGGGCATACCGAGGTATCTTGCCCAGAAGTGTGCTGCCCACTTGTCGTTGGAGAGCGCGTTGATACGGCTTCCGTTGAAGACCTTGACGTTGTAGTTCTCGAGGTCTCTGATGAACTTGGAATCCCTGCTCCTGTTGATAACGAAGGAGGGGAGGTCGCGTCTGTTGACGGCGTGCTCGGTGACCAACTTCAGGGTCACTCCGTGGTCCTTCATGATCTCGGTCATCTTGTCGATGAAGAACTGGTTCTCCTCGACATCGTGCTTGTCATATACAATCCATGCATCATTCATTGTCAATCACCGATACGACGTATCTGATTATGTGGTCAGCGACGTTTATTCCCGTACACATGAGGATGTTCTTCATGTGTGCGTTCGAATTGACCTCGCATACGACAGGTCCATCCTCCCCGAAGAGGATGTCTATCCCAGCGAAATCCAATCCAAGGGCGCGCATACATTTAATGGCTATATCAACTTCACTATCGTTGGGTTGATGATATTCCATCAATCCTCCGTTGGTAATGTTCGCTCTGAAGTCACCGTTGGCGGAATGGCGGAACATGGATGCCACCGCGACCTCACCGACCATGTTTATCCTGATGTCCCTTCCGGAACTGCTCTTGATGAATTCCTGTAATAGGAAAGGTGTGTCACCGATCCTGTCGGTGAACGATTGGATCTCCTCCACTGTCTCGAAGAGATGTACCTGGAATCCGAACGATCCGCGACATTCCTTGACCACCACGGGCAACCCGAGTCTCTCCACGGCGTCATGTATGAACTCCTTCCTGCAGAATCCGCATGATGCGTAGGTCTTCGGTGCGATGATGGTCCTCGGTGTCCTGATCCCATGTTGTGCCAATATGATCCCTGTGAGGGATTTGTCGTCACAGGCCTCTATGGCTTCGGACGAGTTGAAGACCGGGATGCCTGCGGCCTCGAGGGACCTGGCGAGACGGATGTCCTTGTCCCAGAAGATGACGTAGTCCGGTCTGTCCCCGTCGATGGAGACACCGTTCCCATCCATGGTGCAACGGATGTCACAGTTGGCCATGGCGGTTAGGTCCTCCCCAAGTCTTTTGGCCGCTTCGCAGAGCTGGTCGGCAGGTTCACGGTTCTTCCCCCATTGGAGGAAACCGTTGTAGACCACCCAACCCTTCTTGGGGTGGCGTTCGACATTGGTGCTGTCCGTCGTCATCTATGCTATGGAAATGCAGGTATGAAATAAACCTTCGTAGTATGAAAATAAAGATAAAAGGGGCTTATGCCCCTGTTTCACTCGGTTCACTGCCTTCTAAGGAAGAAGAAAGCTCCGAGTCCGATGACCGCAACGATACCGACAGCGATTCCACCGATGAGGATGAAGTTGATTCCTCCATCATCTTTGTCATCGGGGGTGTCACTGGGGACGACACTGGGTTCGATGGTGGTGAGTCCGTTGTTGACCTCGAGGAGGTATGACGAACACTCCGCGATCTCGATGATGACCTTTCCATCCTGGACGATGTAGTATCCCTCGATGGCCTCCTTCGAATTGTTGTCCTTTATGTGGTAGACATCGATGATATCTCCATTCTTGAACTTCTCACTGACATCGACGGTGACGGTTGTTCCACTCGGGAGTGCTCCGGAATGAGTGAAGTCGATTTTGATCGATTCTTTCTCCATGGATGATGTAAATCCTATGGGAATCTCTCCTCCTGCACTGGAGAATGACCATACTACAGATTTTACGGGGGCGTTGGTTGCGCCAGGTACAGAAACGTTGACAATGATTTCCTTGCTACCAATCAGGGCTGTTGAAAATGCTCCCTCGCTGAGTTCGACCCAAAGTTCATCTCCTGATGACGCCTCATTAATTGCATTCTCGATTTCAGTAGGCAGATACACGGTTGCATAGAGGGGGTAGACCTCCAAATCGCCGTATACTTTGGTCAAGTTGGCTGGGATGAGCGTATCCTTCACATACCATCCAAGGAACTTCTTATCTGTTCCTGCATCTTCCAGAGCCAGAACATCGGTGGTTTTCTTAACGGGCTGCCCCCACTTGGTTCCTTCCTCCGTGTATTTCACTTCGCCATTTTCATCGTAGAATGTGACATCGAACTCCATATCCTTGAATTCGTCGATGACGGAATTGATCGCTCCAGTGGTGGCGTTGGCAAGCTTGTTCTCTTCTGAGGAGGAGAGTTTGAGGCCGGAATCTCCAAAGAGGAACTCGGGAAGCGCATCCACGTTTTCAATCGATTTGCCATTAGCGGAAGGCAATGAAATTATGCTTAAAATTGCACTGGGGTTAGCTGCGAGGTTGGAACCTTCGCCCTTAAATGCATCGATAATACCCAGAATGCCTGCGAAAGTAATCTTTCCTTTTTCCGTATTATCGTTAAAGATTGTGATTATCTTCTCGAGTTCAGCGCGTTCGATGATGGTCGAATCATCTAAGGGCTCAGAATTCCTGAGGTGAGATTCGGGAAGAAGTTCTATGCCTGTCTGGTACAGTGTGATGTCAGTATAGGTGACTTCGTTGATTACGGGTGCGTTGATGAGTGCCAGAAGGGTGTATTTGCCAGAGGTGCTTTTTTCCTCCTCGAAAGGATCCACTTCAGTGACAACCTCCTCCGTTGCCTCATAGTCAACATAGAGTGCGATCCTACCGGAAACGGACGTGACGTCATTATTCATGTCGGTGACGACAGTCAGTTCGAGTCCGATGGATGTTTCTGCATCGATTGTGGAGGTGAGGTCCACATTCTGACCCTCAGCAATCTCTTTGGTCACGGTGTTGGATACCATGACATCTCCATCGGCTGCAACGGAGATCCTGTAGGTGTATCCGCTGGCATCAGAAGAGACTTGTTTGATACCAAATCCGAGTTCCATGTCGATATCATACTCGACATTTTTATAGACAGGGACTTTTTCAGTCATTTTAACCATTTCATGTTGAGTTATGCCTGCGATGAAGGACTCGATATCATCATGTCCCATCTCGGAATCAGTAAGGTTGCTGAATAACCTGTTAATCGTATTGTCGTTGAGGTCAAGATAGATTCCGTATGCATCCCCATCCTTGAGGACAGGGTCTCCCTCGGCCGCGTATCCGTCATCGGACGAGACTGGGATGACACAGACGGAAGTAATCATGACGATTGCAACTAATGCTGAAAGCAACTTGTTGTTCATCTTTCCCACTCCTTTATGTGCTGAGTAAATGACAATTTGTCACTATTTATTGTTATAGGCTTGGATAATCGCTGTTAAATCATAAAATCCTTGTTTTATTACCAAAAATGTAGGAAATTACGTCAACAGTCGAGAACGATTTCGTACATCGTCGACAGCCGACGACATGTCTCTCGCGTATGCCTTTATTAGTCGGTTTGCAGTTCCAGGGATATGCACGAGGTCTCCGTAATATCCAACATGGTGGATGCCATTCTCCGCGAGTTGGACAACTATAAGGTACAGAGGGTGGAGGAAGTCAACATCGTGATCGGTGATCTGACCAGTCTCGGGCCCGAACAGTTGGAATTCGCATACGAGATCGTCACCAAGGACACCATCCTCGAAGGATCGAAGCTCATCATCGAACGTGAAGAAGTCTCGGTCAAATGCAACGAGTGTGGTTATGAAGGTCCTGCGGAGAACCTCGAATCGGATTTCTTCGACCATTCCATCCCCGTCATCGCATGTCCTAAATGCGGAGGGGGAGTGGACATAGTCGCTGGACAGGCATGCCGCGTGCGTGACCTGAACATCGTGGAGGCGGATTGATGTACAAACTCAGGGATGAGGCTACGGCGACCAAGATCTTGTCCAAGATCAAGGCGATGGATGTCGACTACAGGTTCATGCATGTCTGCGGAACCCATCAGGATACGATGGTCAGGTTCGGTCTCGACACGATGCTCAAGGAGGTCGGAGTGGAGATCAAACAGGGTCCCGGATGTCCGGTCTGTGTCACCACCAGCAAGGAGATCGCGGATGCGATCACGCTTGCCAGGTCCGGTGTCACGGTGTGTGCGTTCGGAGACATGATGAGGGTCCCTACAACCATCGGTACCCTTAATGATGCCAAGGCTGATGGTTGCGATGTCAGGATCGTCTACTCGATCGAGGATGCGGTCAGGATGGCAGGGGAGCAGGAGAAGGACCTCGTGTTCGTCTCGGTAGGTTTCGAGACCACAGCCCCGTCCACCGCAGTCCCGCTCCAGAAGGAACTTCCCAAGAATTTCAGTATCTACAGCTGTCACAGGATCTGTCCTCCGATCCTGGAGGCCATATTCACCATGGGTGAGACCAAGGTGCAGGGGTTGATCGATCCCGGACACGTCGCGGTCGTCACCGGATTCAGCATCTTCGAGCCCCTCGCGAGGGATTGGAAGATGCCCCAGGTCATCGCTGGTTTCGAACCCTTGGACATGCTGATGAGCGCATACATGCTATGCAAGCAGGTGAAGGAGGGTCGTGCCGAGGTAGAGAACGAATACACGCGTCTCGTGAAGCCTGAGGGTAATGTCAAGGCGAGAAAGCTCATCGAGGATACCTTCGTCCCCGTAGACCGTGCATGGAGAGGTTTCCCTGTCATCAAGAAGAGCGCATTGGCGTTGAAGGACAAGTATGCGGATCATGACGCCAACAAGGTCCATGAGGATATCCTCGCCAATACTCCCGAGGTGGAACCCGAGGCGAAGGGATGCAGATGCGGAGACGTCCTCAGAGGTCTCATCGATTCCGAGGAGTGCCCTATGTTCGGTACAGCATGTAAGCCAATGCGCCCGATGGGACCATGTATGGTCTCACAGGAAGGTGGATGCAACATCGCGTTCCGTTTCTCGGGAAAGAGGTTCTGATAGCATGTCCGACGAGATCCCATTGATGAACGGCGGAGTGCCCAGGTCAGAACCCGTGGCGTTCCAGAAGAAGGACGGTGACAGGTACGTACTTGTCATAACGAACGATTCGACCGTGTTCACCACCACGCGCTGGGTAAGTGCGGCGGAGATGTTCGCCGGAAGGGTGACCGAGGTCAAGAACCTTGTCGAGTCCCTCGCCGAGATATCCAATGTCTCCTTCGGAATTATCTCGGGAAAGTACGGTTTCATTCCTGCCAACTATGTGGTCATGCCATACGACAACGTTCCGGAGTGCAAGGGGGATTATGAGGAGTTGCAGGAACGTACGGATTATGCAGAGAAGATAAGGTACGTGTGCCAGAGATTCTTCGATAGGATAGTCGTCTGTGTTCCGAAGGACATGTTCGCCATAATCAAGGACTCCCTGCCGGACGGAAAGGTCATCGCCGTCACAAACCCCTGTTACGAGGAGGAATGTACCAGACGTGGGTGGACATACCTCTATCGTAGCGGTGCGAGGGTAGGTAAGGAGAATGCCGAAAGGATCAGGGAGATCGTCAGATCACTCTGATCATTTCCTTCTCAACCCTTTTATCATTTCTTTGGTACCCTCATCCACTCTGAGCGACTCGATTATCTTCTGCAAGGTCTTGTTGTATGTGAAATCGTCCAGGTCGCACGTGCGCAACATCTCAAGTGTTCTTTCGGGGAAGCGTATGTAACAGAATGACAGTGTCCATGCGACACCCATCTTGAGATAGTAACCGTCATGTTTCACACGATTAAGTTCGTACAGGATGCGTTCTATATGATCATCGTCGATGAACTTCATCATCGTCACCACTGCGAACCTCTTCTCATACTCCCCGGGTCTGTCAAGATATGGGAGTGCGAAGTTCCATAGCATCTCCATGTCATTACCCTCGCATTTTATGGACAGGGAGTCGCAGACTGCCCAGTTATCGATCAACGGAACGTATCTCTCCAGATGTGCCAGACGTTCATCCATATCCATCTTGGCATTGGCGATTACCAGCCCCATGAGGATCTTCTCCTCATGACAGTACGGTCCTGGTTCGGATAGGAACGATCTCCAATCTCCTTTGATGATCTCTTTGGAGATTTTTCTGAGAGTGGGCATACGCACTCCGATGATGGTCTCACAACCCGGTGTGAGCTTGGATGAGAATTCACGATACTCCTCATCGCTTTCCGCCATCAGTCTGTCTCTGACCTTCACAGTACGATATCATGTGTAAGGTAGATATGCGTTCACATCATCCAACCATCGATGATCATCAGTGCCAGTAGGAGAACGGACATCTGTGCGTTCCATTCCAGATGGTTCATGAATCGTCTCGAAGCAGGGTATGCGATGGTCAGGAACCCTGTTCGTAGAGAGATGGTCTCACGTGTCCCATTGGATGTAGGATCCGTGGATCATATGGTATTCATCACAAAGGATCCATCACCGATGCTTCCGTATCTGCCAGATTTATCCGAAACTTATTCGGTGTCCTTTCAGATCACCATCACTCCGTATGAGAGGGATGTGGAGTTCGATGTTCCAGAATCGGACCGTGTCATATCCTTCTTAAAGGAAGTTTCCGAAATATTGGGCTCGGATCGTGTCATATGGAGGTTCGACCCGATCCTGTTCTCGGACAAATACGATGAGGAGACGATCGTCTCTGGATTCAGAGAGATGTGTGCACAGATGTCCGGGTATGTGGACAGATGTGTATTCACGTTCTTGGAACATTATCCTAAGATAGAACCTATCATTGGCGGTCTTGGTATACGTGAATGCAGGGACAGGAAACGGTTCGTATCGTCGTTGAATGAATGTGCCAGTTCTTTTGATATCAGATTGTCTTCCTGTACTGCCGATCTGTATGTGGACCACCCCTTCATTCACAGTGGTGCTTGTATCGACACCATGTCCATGAGGAGATGGGGCATACCCTATGAGATGCCATCAACACCGGTAAGGAAGGGTTGCGGTTGTGTGAAAACCGTGGATATAGGTGATTATGATACTTGTATGCATAATTGTGCGTACTGTTATGCAAACTCATCTTCCGTCAAATCACGTAGCGATAAGGTGTACGATCCCGACTCAGAATTCATTTGTGGGTATGGTGAACATACCGATATCATCCGCGAACTTGGATCAAAATCGCAATCCAAATTGTCGATTCGATGATGGGTCCTGTTATGATTTATTCCAACTCTGGGTTTGTGATCCCTGTGCATAATGGTATATAAATGGTGAACGTTCTCGGATTATGACCTTGAAGGGGCTATTGTGCAGCAGTGCATTTATGATGAGTTTCGCAGTGATAATCTCGCTTATCACTAATTTCACCGGTATTTTCCCTGGAGATGTCCTGACTCCTGATCTTAGATCGAATGTCACGATATTCTGTCTCGCAGTGATGTTGACATTATCCTTCTCCAGGATCCCGTATAGGGACCTCAATCCTGTGAAACATTCCGCATCAACGATCAGAGCGATCGTCCTTGGTCTCGTGATTGCATCCGTCGTCCCTCTCGTAGGGTTCTTCATCCTTAGTGGTACGGAGTATGCGGATTATGCAAAAGGACTCGTATTCATCGCAGCGACTCCGTTCGCCGCTTCCGTTGGGCCTCTTTCATACATACTCAAAGGGGATTTCCCTCATGCACTCAGATCCACGGTCATAATCTATGTTCTGGCATTATTATGGATCCCATTCATCGTATGGCTATGTCTAGGCGAATCCGTAGATATGATGACCGTGTTCATCACCGTCCTGGAGATCATCGCATTGCCCCTCATTATCTCCAGACTACTCACCAAGGTCAATATCCCGAAGGATGCGATGAGCATCACGTTGAATTGCATCATCACCTTCCTCGTATGGTTGTCTGTGAGTTCTGCCGATTTCCAGTCCGCAGGATGGTTTATCATGGGTGTATTCATCCTTATCGCGGCACTGAGGACTTTCTTCATGGGGTCCGTTGTGGAAGTCGGAGAGCGTCGTTTCGGGATCCACTGGACCCAGAGGGTCACGGATATCCTGATGGTCACATACAAGAACAAGGGTATTGCGTTGGCACTCTGTACGGCCGTTCTCGTCGGTCCGATCATTCCCAAGGCAATGGTGGCCATTGCAGCATCCATCATCGTCGATGTATGTTGGGTCGCATTCATGGATGGATACCTGTTCTCCGGTAAGAGGATGAACCGGGAACTCGAGGCAGAGGCAGATACAGAGAGGGTGTGATCATGGGAGGAGTCAAACCTGTGAATGCTGGGTGGTTCAACGCATTCAGGCCTTGGACATTGCATGGTGCGGTCGTGCCCGTCCTTCTCGGTGGTGCATTCGCGTACATCCACGGGTCACAGGAATGGTTCCTTCTAATACTGGCACTTATCGGTGGAGTGCTTCTGCAATCCGCATGCAACCTTCTTAACACCTATGGCGATTTCGAGACCGGTCTGGACACAGAGGAGAACCACAGTCGTTCCCCTGAACTCGTTTCCGGTAAGTTGAAGCCGAAGCATGTGTTCTACGCAGGGATGGCATGTCTCGGCATAACCGCATGTCTGGGTATCGTGATGATCATCCTTACTGGATGGGGTATTCTCGTGTTTGGTCTTGCGGGGCTCGCCACTGCCGGGATGTATACCGTTGGACTTAGGTACAAGTATTTCGGGTTAGGGCTCCCATCCGTGTTCATCGCGATGGGTATGTTGATGCCCCTGGGTACGTACTATCTGATGACCGGCGATCTTTCATGGGAGCTGGCACTCATAAGTCTTCCCAATGCAATGATGATTACAGCAGTTCTTAACGGTAACGAGTTGAGGGATTTCGTCTCCGATAAGGAGGCAGGTGTCAAGACCGTCTCTGTGAGATTGGGTTACGACCGTGCTATGCTGCTGTACAGGGCATTCAATACTTTGCCTTTCATCATCGTACCCTTACTGATTGTATTCGGCATACTGCCGATACACACACTCATCGTGATGTTCGCACTGTATTACTGGAACATCATGTATCAGAATACGAAGACTGCTCGTGACGATCGCAAGTCAGGATTCATGCTCGTACCATATGCATTCAAGCTGAATTGGGTCTTCGGAGCCCTATTAATACTGGGCATACTATTCGGGAACTTATTCCCAATAACCTGGTGATACCATGACCGATACAACGGATAACAATGAACTCAAAGGCAATCAGTTTGAAGGCAAAGAGGACTATGTCAAAGATGTCTTCGAAGAGATTGCGGAGTATTACGACAAGATGAACGACATCATGTCGATCGGCATGGTGAAGGGCTGGCACAAGTTCATGTTCAAGAAGGCTGGCGACATCACCGGTGCCAAGGTCTGCGATGTGGGCTGTGGTACGGGCGAGATTGCATTCATGGCTGCGGAGAGGGTCGGACCGGAAGGGGATGTCATCGGTGTGGATCTTACACCTGGCATGCTGAGGATCGCCGAGAAGAAGATGGAATCCCTCGATCTTCCTAAGAAGGTGGATTTCCGTGAGGGTGACGCGTTGAACATGGAGTTCGAGGACGATACCTTCGACTTGGTCACTTCCGGATACATGCTCAGGAACGTAACCAATATCCAGAGGGCGGTCGATGAGATGTACAGGATTCTGAAGCCAGGTGCGATGGTCATTGTTGCAGAGCTCTCCAAACCGAAGAATCCTGTCATAAAACTTGGTCACAAAATCTATCTGAAGTTGGTCATCCCTCGTTTTGGAAGAAGGTATGACAAGGGTAAGAAGATCGGTGGAAAGCAGGCGGCATATGATTGGTTGACCTCCTCACTCGAAGGATTCCCATATGGGGACGATATGGTGGAGATTTTCAAGAAGGCCGGATTCTCCGACGCCAGGTACTACAGTAAATCCATGGGTGCAGTGAACATCTACGTTGGTCACAAACCCTCACAGTAGGACCAAGAACACATACATCACCGCAAGTGTCGCCAGCGATATGGGTATCCCGGTCGCTAGGTACTTGCGGAAATCAAACCCTATTCCTTCTTTCTCGGCCTCTTCGGAAACTATGACGTTGGCGGCGGCACCTATCAGTGTCAGATTGCCCGCCAATGTGGATGATGCGGACAGTATCAACCATAACGATGACGATGCGTGGGGGATCATATCTCCTATCAGGATGACGGACGGTACATTACTGATAAGGTTGGATAATATCACGGAGAACGCGGTCAATTCCATCGGAGATGGTGAACCGTCATCGAATCCGGGGAATAGGGATGCGATCACATCCACCAGTCCAGAGGATACCGCCCCCGACATTATTACGAACAGGCCGATGAAGAACAACAGAACACTCCAATCGACCCTCCTCACCACATGTGTAAACACATTTTTTCCTTTCGTTGATACGACGATCAGTGCCAGACATCCTCCTGTCATAGCTATTGCGGCCAATTTTACATTCAGGACGCTGGATAATGCGAACATCACTATCGTACATACGGTCACGATTACCGTAGCATACAGTCTGGGTCTATCCGACACCTGAGCCATGCGTTGTTCCGTGGCGGTTATGTCTAATCTCTTTTTGAACAGTATCAGCATAAGTATTGTTGACACAAGGAGACAGATGGCTGTCATCGGTAACATCTCCAATGTGAAGTCCATGAATCCTATGCCTGCGTGTGTGGCGATGTATGCATTCTGTGGATTGCCCACGATCGTCGCACAGCTCCCGATGTTAGCGGATACGAACACTCCGATGAGATAGGGGATCGAATCCGACTTCAGAACCTTACAACATCTGATCACTGCGGGAGTGAGTATCAACACGACCGCATCGTTCAACATGAGTGCAGATAGGACAGCGGACAGTACCATCACTCTGACCAAAAGGTGTCTGCCGTCAGGGACTCTGTGTATCAGTACATTGGCGATTATCTCAAAGAACCCGCATGCATCCAGGGATGCTACCAACAACATCATGCCGAGAAGGAGGAACAGTACATCGAGATCAAGGGATTCCCATGCAAGACCCAGTGATACGATACCGAATACCAACATCGCTGTAGCACCGATCAGTGCAGCGGTATGCATACCGACTTCGATACCCGGAAGCCTCCTCAACGATATGAGCACATAGGTGGCTACGAATATCACTGCGGCGACGATGAGTTCCCAGGACATGAGTTCACCAGTTGTGTGGTGATGCGCCAACTACCTTAAACCTTGCGCGTACGCGCGCACACATTTATAATGAGGAATGCCTACTCCCGCACATGACCCTATTCATCCACAACACCTTGACCGGAAAGAAAGAGGAGTTTAAGCCCATCGAAGAGGGCAAGGTCAAGATGTACGTCTGCGGAGTCACCGTTTACGATGACATTCACATGGGACACGCCAGAAGCATGATCGTGTTCGATACCGTCGCTAAATACCTGAGGTACAGTGGATACGACGTCATGCATGTGACCAACTTCACCGATGTGGATGATAAGATCATGGATCGTGCCGCTAAGTTGGGAATCGAGCCCCTTCAGCTTTCTTCCAATTACATCGACAAGTACTTCGAGGATACCGCTAAGTTGGGAATCGGGCGTGCGAATCTCTATCCTAAGGCATCCGAGAGCATCGATGACATCATAGAGATGGTCAAGACCATCATTGACAATGGGTTCGGATATGTGACATCCGATGGAAGTGTGTACTTCTCAGTTGACAAGGTCGAGAACTACGGTCGTCTCACCAACCAGAAGTTGGAGAATATGAGCAACCAGGGTAGACAGGTCATGAACGATGAGGAGAAGAGGAATCCAATGGACTTCGCCATATGGAAGGCAGCCAAGCCCGGGGAGATCTCTTGGGATTCACCTTGGGGAAAGGGAAGGCCAGGATGGCACATCGAATGTTCCGCAATGATCAAGGCCCATATGGGAAATACTATCGATATTCACGGTGGAGGCAACGATCTCATCTTCCCTCATCATGAGAATGAGATTCTCCAGACCGAGGCATGTACCGGAAAACCGTTGTCCAACTATTGGATGCACAATGGTATGCTCACCGTAAAGGGCGTCGGAAACAGTAAGGAGGATAAGATGTCCAAATCGCTTGGCAACTTCTTCAGGGTCGAGGATGTCGCAGCGAAGTACGATAGTCAGACCATCAGGTTCTATTTCCTCAATACGCATTACATGAGTCCTCTCCTGTACGGTGAGGAGTACATCAACAAGGCTGCAGAGGCACTCAGGAGACTCTGGAACAATTACAGGGAGATCGAGTCCTACATCAGAGGGGCATCCGGTTCCAATGATGCAGCGGACCTCATCGCAGATACCAGGGCAGCATTCATCAAGGCTATGGATGACGACTTCAACACCAGGGATGCCATCGAGGCATTGTTCTCGTTCGCAAGGGATACCAATCGTATGATGGGGGCCAAGGAACTATCCAAGAAGGGTGCCGAGGATTCACTGGCACTTCTGAAGGAGCTCGATGTCGTCCTTGGAATCCTCCCTGAAGAGTCAGAAGCGGACAGTGCGATGGATTCCATCATGGACATACTCATCGACATCCGTGCGGAGCTCAGGAAGCGTAAGGCATATGACCTTGCCGACCTCATCCGTGACAGACTTTCCGAAGCAGGCATCGCATTGGAGGATTCTTCAAGTGGTGCCAAGTGGAAGAAGATCTGATCTCGATCAGGATGCGGAGCACCGATCGGTGCGATGATGCATCATCATTCTTTTCGCCTCTCTGAGTTCTAGGGTGGAAAGGCATATTTTGAGATGTGACTTGAAATCTCTGTTGAAGAAAAAACAGTAATCTTCTAAGGACATCGTTGGTATCAAACATCATTCCGGTTCATCCATCTCCGCAAATCCAATGAAACGCAGGAAGGACTGGCACTCGATCATAAGGAAGCACATGTTCAGGTATCTTAAGCATCCGGAACAGATGCTCGTAGCTTCCGGGACATTCATGGATGAGATGCAATCCTACGGTTACTGGGTCGATTCCCTGTTCGGTAGGTTGGGATTCTATCTCGCATGTGTGTTGAGAAGGATCAGGAAATGAATCCGGTGGGGTTTATTTCATAGTTTTCCGATGGAAATACTCTTAACAACCCTGCTGTGTGATGGAACCGATGTGACGGTGTGACTGTCTCTATGGGAACAAGCACATCGAACGGAGTGAGATGTGCGCCTTAAGGCCGTCCGCAGGACACCTGACAGGCGCGGAGCGCCCTGTCAGGACTTCAATGTCCTAATCCTCTCGGAAATGAAGTAAGAGCTGCCATTAGATCTCACGCAATCCTGCATAGAATCTCGTTCATGCAATTCCAACCTGACCGATCTATTGGAAATCCCCCTAGGGATGTCTGATGATAACTATTGGACCTTGTCTTCGAATACGGAATCACATCATGCGTTCGAACAATTCGCCCAAGTTGGTTCCGACATCGTGTTTCAGACGCACGATATCGGAACAATAGTACCTATTGTTACGGACTGCATCCCCGATCCTGTGCATGAACATCAGAGGATCCAGTTTCGTCTTGTCATAATGATTATCGGGATTGATGCCATTGATAATCTCGTCCAGTTTCACCTCTGTGAAACGTCTGTCCCCTACGAACTCGTTCCTGGATAGCTTCTTCCTGTCCACTTCCAACACCTCATCGAAATGAAGCATGAGCCAGAATTCAAAACACGGGTTGCAGATGTAGGGTTCGAAACCGCTCTCCCTACACTCGGAGATGAAACAGTCCATGGTCTTCGGGGAGTGTGCATCCCTGTCCCTATCTACTATTACGCATACATGATCGATTTCTGGGTCGTACGATTCCGGTTCCGGAATGAATATGTCCGAACTTTTTCCTGTGATCGATTCTATGTATTCATCGCACAATCTCTTGGCCATATCCATATCGGTGATGGTACCGTCTTTGGAACAATTGGATAGGATATCGGGCAGCTCATCATCCACCTTTTCCATCATGGGCCCTCTGCGTCCTGTACCAGTTCTTTTTGCTATCTCACCCCTCACTGATTCGCGTATTGTCCCTATGTTATGGCACCCGTCCCTCATCGCTCTGATGTTGTCCCTCAGCAACCTCATCATGGATGTCGGTCCACTGCATCCGCTGTCTACTTCCTCTCTTTGGAGGACGCAAATCCCCACCAGAGGTCCGATTCCTGCGATACTCCTGTTCTCGGCCACGCCCTTGAAGTATGCAACTTCCGTAACATGTCCTTCGAAGGCGAAGATAAACTTGGAACGGACGTCAGTACTGCCTCTCCTACGCTCCGGATCGAATCTGTTGGTTACCGATCTCATTTCCTCTCTCCCAACGGGAATACGGTGGAGAATATCGGCACTCCGCCGTAGCGTCCTTCACGGTAAGCCTTCTCTATCCTTCTGTCCATCCTCTCATTGAAATCCTCCAACGAGTACACTCTGCTGGATCCCTGGACGTTCTTCTCTATGAACCAGATCTCATCCCTTCTCAGAAGTTCGAAATCCATGAGGCATGATTCGTGAGTGGTGAATATCAGCTGCTTGTTAGGAAGATCGTCATTAGTCAGGAACATCCTCACCAGACGGTAGGTCAGCTGAGGATGCAGTCTTGAATCCAGTTCGTCCATCAGGATCGTCATATCGGCATCGTCAGAGAACAGATTGGCCAGAAGGGAGTATAGCTTCTTCGTTCCGTCCGATTCCTCATGCGAGTGAAATGTGATGCCCCCCTTATGTCTGTAAACGATCTCATCGAACACCAGCGAACTGTTCTCCGAGAGGGATACGCGGTAATCCACTGACGATGAGAATGTTGCAGAACGCATTCCCACGGGCGAATCCTTTCCGGACATCAGTTGCTTTTTCATATCCTCTGCTATCTCTTTGGGCAGGACGTTCTCCATACCCGGCTTCGTCTCGTACCCTATCTCGTTGATTCCGGTACCGAAGGACGCCATGAATCTGTTCAGTCTGTCAAAATACTCCTCGCTGAGGGAGCGGGTCGGTATAAATGGGACGTTACTGTCCAGAATCATCAGTTTGTTCGCAAACCAGTCGTATACGTCCGCGAACGTCCTCAGTGCCCCGTCAGTCTGACGGACATGGGATCTCATCGCTGTGAGGAACAGGAGGTTGTTCTTGTCTAAGGTGTCCTCGGCATAAATGTCCATCCTTTTCTTATCCTCACCTATGAAATTGGTGACAATGTTGTTACCGGTCCTTTCGAAGATTATGGAAGAGTCCCTGTCGATATACAGTTCGTGTAACCATTCGTCGATGATCCTGCCTTCGGAGATAACGATCTCGAACCCGTAACTGAACAAACGTCCGTTGAATTCTATTTCCGCTTCGAAAAGGGATGGCCTGCTCTCATTTTTGGGAGAGGAACGGTGATACCTGTCCTTCAATATCGGTTCGTTGAAGACCACGAGATTCTTCATGGTGACCATGGCCTTGATCAGGTTGGTCTTTCCCGATGCGTTGGCTCCATACAGGGCCGATAGTTTGAGGATGCCTACATTGTCGAAGGGGATGACATGTTCTGAGTGGGATTCGGTCTTTCCGCTGATCATCGATATCGTCTGTTCTTCATCGAATGAAAGGAAATTACTGACTCTGAAACGGATTAACAACGTACTACCTCCGCAATAGTATCGATTTTATCGAGTCATTGTTATGTTATTATATTAAAATTTTGTCCATTCAATTTTCATGTTAGGTGTGGTAAGACCTATCTCGTCTGTGTGTTGATGGTGATTTGGAGATGAATTTTGAGAGGTTTATCCCAAAGTCTTCGATTGGAATCCACCCTGACAATTCCACAGTGTCGTGAATTCAAAACTGGCCTTGCAGTAGAGAGATAGGTCGATAGCCCCCGCTACCGATCGCCCTAAGATCGTTTCAATATCCCAACAGGAGATCGGGTTCTATGTCCAATCTCTCCAGGATTCCGAA
>SUSY01000008.1 GCA_015063185.1 Thermoplasmata archaeon | reverse complement strand
TCGCTATGTAAGCTGCCCGGTAACAATGGGTTATCGTTGGCTTGAGCCGTGTGCGATGAAAGTCGCACGCACGGTTCTTAGAAGAGGGGGAGGGAGTAATCCCTCTTCCTTATTCGACTCAACCTCGCTACTATGTACGAGGCTGGGAGAGGTGTAAGGAAATCCCTGAAGAAGGCTGTGAAATATTACACACTATCTGCCAATCAAGGATATGAGGATGCAATCCTCGCATTGAAGAGGATCGACAATTCCTGATTCTCTTTTCAACTTTTATTAACAAAAAACCCTCTGATATTTACACAGAATACGAACGATAACATTCGTTCACAATCAGTCTTATGGAGAAAGGATGGTGCACCCGCCGGGATTCGAACCCGGGCAACAAGCTTGGAAGGCTTGAATCCTAACCAACTAGATCACAGGTGCTTAAAACACCTTATTCAAACCTTATATTTAACGATATTGGGTGGTGTCTTTTGATATGCGGGCAATTTATAGGAAAATTTCGATTATTTGCGTGAATAGTCCTCTCACCACTGTAAAATAGTCTGATGTCTATGTGAGCTTATGGCAGTCCGGCAACCGATGGTATCCGACCCCCGTAATATCGGGATCAATGGTACAATGGATATCATTGTGGAGGAGATGGGTTCCGGGAAGGAGAAACAGATTCGTAGGGCCCTCGCCAATTTTGATACATGTCTGTCCAAGATGAAGGTTTTTGCAAAAGACCCTTCCGTGTGTAGACGTTTTCTAGATATAACGTTCGAATATTTCCCTTCACGAGATACGGAGGTAGTTTCAAAGCTTTTGGACTATCTTGGATATGATGACACGTCAGTACTCCTATATTTGGTGGACAAGCTCATTGACATAGGAAATATAACTTTGGCCTCATCCATCTTGGGAAATCTCGGTCAGGGTCAGGATCTGGCACTGAGGGAGTTCATCCTTGGAAGGTTGGAGATTCTTGTAGAAAATATGGAGGGTGCAAGACATCATTTCGTCAGAGTCGTGTTGACCGATCCGGGATTCTATCGTGTATATCCGTATCTGGATTCCATAGATCCCTCCTATGGGTGGTTGCATATTGCTAACATCTTCCGTGTAATGGATGGGGATGCACCCGAATCCTATGATGGTCTTGTTGGAGGGGAAAGGGAGGAACTGTTCTCCATATGCGAACAGTGGTCCAAAGGCGATCGTAATGGAGCACTTGCTGCTATTAGGAGATCGCATCCCTATCTTCGGGACGATCCCTTCTCATTGATACTGTTTGCAAGGATGTCTGCCGGCACGGGTTCCAATCCTGATGCGATAGATGCGTATGTCCGGGCCTTAGATATCCTGAAGGACAGCGAGTTCGTCTCGATAGAATTGGCATCCGCATATCGTGCTATCGGAGACTATGATGCATCCACCTCTATACTTCGGAAGGTTAAGGTCTTCAATCCAAACAGTGCCAAGGTGTTATCCGCAGAGTACATGTCCCTGATAGATGACGGTCGCAGACAGGACGCATGTTGGACCCTGGAGACTTTGATGTTGACCTCGGAGTTGGATGCGGAGACCTTAGGTCAATGCATATCCGTATTGAGGGCACACGATATGTGGGTAGAGGCATCAAATCTTACCAAAAGGGTATATTCCAGATGTATCGACCGTGCATATGCCGAATGTATGATGGCTACCGATTTTCTTTCCAAAAGGGATTTTCGTACGGCCATCTCCCATGCGAATGCTGCATTGCGTGTGGATAAGGGTTGTGTTTGGGCCAGATGTATCCGTGCCAAGGCATATCTGGAGATGGACGGCGTCACCAAGGCCATGCAGGATGTCAATAGGATGCTTGATGACAGCCCGGATGACTTGATGGTATTGGATGTGAAGAAGGACATCCACATGGCCATAGGGCATTATGACGATGCATTGGAACTCTGCGACTATATGCTTTCCATAGATCCCAGGGATACAAAGGTCATGGTGGATCGTGCCATCATATTGGGACTCAGGGGCGATCAGAAAGGTTCCTTGGATGCATATAGGGAAGCTCTTCACATAGATGATGATGTAAAATTGTTCATATCCATATTGAAAGGGCTATTGGAACAGAGGCGTATAGACGATCTCTGTCGTTTAGTAGATGATTTCGATGATGTGTTCGGTCGTTCGGTATTGGTATGGAGGCTTCGCGGCAATGCAGAATATCTTGCTGGATTGTATGACGAGGCTATCGTATCTTATGAGAAGGCGGTACGTCTTTCTCCGAACGAAGGTGATATCTGGCACAGTAAGGGTCTTGCCGAAGAGGCGGTCGAACAGTACGAGGATGCGGAGACATCTTTCGGAAGGGCTCTTCTGGTGGATCTGGATAATAGCGAGTACTGGATCTCAATGGCCGTAGTCCAGGAGAAACGCGGTAATATCAGAGGTGCGATCGCTTCACTGAATAAAGTCATCACTTCCGCCAACAATGGAGTATTCCCATTGACCATGAAGGCGAGGCTTCTTGCGAAATGTGGAAGGGTCAGGGAGGCGCTGTATTTCCTCGATCAGGCACAGAGGATCGAACCGTTCAATGTTGATGTCATGCGCATGAGCAAGGATGCTTTCATGCATCTGGGTGATCACCACAAGGCGATGGAGCTCTGTAAGAGGATCAATAGCATCACCGGTGGTGATTACGGTGCAACCGTGGATCTGGTGTCTGCATATCTTATCAACGGGGATCGTGCATCCGCATCCTCATTGTTGGAACAATTGGTGGAGAACAAGGATTTGCCGTTCGACATTCTGTCAAGGTGTGCAACATCATACCATCAGTTAGGTGATTTCGATAAGGAATCGGAACTATTGGAACGCGTGTTACAACTCTCTCCGGACGACCGTTCCGTCATGATAAGGTTGGCAGAAGCATACGCGGTCTCTGGTAATAGGGAGTCTGCATCGGAGATGTATGATCGTTTGGAGGAGAAGAATCCGGACGATGTGAGCATCACTGTGAAGAAGGTCATGTTGGATGTGGATGTCGATGAATCGGAGCAAGAGGTGTTCGATACTATTGTCGAAAATCTCGAGAGTATGTTGGATCTTGCTCAGAGGACATTGGATTCAGGAATGGAGGATGATGCTTTACATCTCTATCAGAAAGTCATCGATGACGATCCAGACTGTGCGGATGCACATGTCGCGGTCATGGAGATATTCATGAGACAGGGTCGGTTGGTGGAGACCATAGCTATGTCATCGGAATCATCACATATGTTTCCAAACGATACTCGTATCCTGAAGATTATGGGTGATGCATATCGTTCTGCGGGTGATTCAAGCAAGGCGGCCGATGCATACACTGAGGCGATGAAGTTGGGAATGGATACTGCGGAACTGCATGGTTCTGCAGGTCTGGTACTAGAGGATATGGGTATGATGCGCATGGCTTTAGACAATTATCGCATTGCTTCGGAGAAGGATCCTTTGAATATGGAATACAGGCTCAATATGGCATCGTTGGAGATGAAAGTCGGTCACGATGATTCTGCGGAATCCCTATTGAATGCGATACTCGCTGTGGATCCTGGAAACGTTCCTGCGTTGAGATTGTTCGTTATGATATGTTGTCGCAGAAATGATTCAGAGGCAATACTGGCACTGTTCGATGATATAATGTCTGCGGCTGTTGAGGATGATGATATAAGGTTCTTCGAATCCGCTTTGAGGGATGTCGGAGAATACGCGAAGGCCGATAAGGTCGGTTCGAAACTGTTGTTCTAATCAATACCTGTTCATATCTGTTTTCAGGAACTCGCGCATAAGACACGTAGCGTAATTTCCTTTGGAGAGTGAGAACATCATACTGTAGCTGTCGTCTCCGATCTCGTATCTAAGGTTGTTTACGGAACAGAGGATCTCTCTCCAGTTACCTTTGGCACTGCAGTTACCGAGTCCTGGAACAATGAAGTCTTTCTTGTCCAGTTTGGCATCGGAGATGACTTTTCTCTCGATCTCTCCCATTTCGCCCTCGGAGAACATTCCATCGCTTCCGTATACTGTGATGGCAACGAAAGCTCTACCCTTTTTGACCTGTTTTTCCACCAATTTGATGTTCTTGGATGTGGTCTGGACCGGACCATCATGCATTGGAACACCATCGGCATCCAATGGGATGACGGTGTCGCCGATCATGGGCATGTTGAGCGGAAGTCCATGTTCCATCCTTCCGCTGAGCATGAGGTTGTAGAGGTAGGATTGGTATGCATGGGTGAACATCATTTGGAGATTCGTCGGCATTTCAGCGATCGCACCTCTGTAGTCGTCGGGACGCTTGATGAGGTGATCGATCAGGATCTTTTCAAATCCCATGATTTTGGGGAGTTCTAAATCCAAGTTGGAGTAGTCTCCGTTACACTTCTTCAGTGTGATACGTGCTTCTTTGACCTCATCTTCTTCGAATTCGGATGGGTGGAAGAGGTATGCATCAACAGCACCCTTCAGGTCACCGCGGATGATGTTCTCGCCGACGATATGCGTGACGGGCCTGGATGTTCCGAATCTCTGCACTCCGAAGTAATTAGGGAATCCGCCGGTTTCATTGACGACGTCTGTGACGGAGGAGACGGTGTCCCTCACACTCTCCTTGGACACATCATAGTCCCTGACGGTTATTTCGAATTCGTTGCCGAGAAGATCGCCCATGCGAATAGGGCGGTTGGAACGGTAGGCATTGGAGAATTCTATGTCCTTAAGTTCGACCAAGTCCAATTTGGATGGGTCACATTCGAAGGACATTTTCTGGGTGGTTACCGCTCTCTTATCTTTGGTCCCCGCAAAACCGATTCTTTCGCGGGAGATTCTCATCGTACGTGCGAGAAGCCTGATAAGGCGATTCGTTTCCCAATTGGTAGTTGTGATGTCCGCGATGGTGAACTTACCTTCTGGAACTTCTGCGGGAGCATCGGAGATTTCACGTACGACAAAATCCTGTGCGGTCTTTTTCAAACGTCCGCCCGTACCATCGATGTCGGTCAAGTAGTACAACATTCCGATATCGGATTCCGCAGTACTACATTGACCGTACATGGGAAATCACTGGTTGATCTTGGAGAAGTACTCGGAAACCCTGTCTGCTGCAGCGGCAATGACCTCTACGGGATCATTCTCGATAGTCTCGACGTAGAGTGCAGGCTCGTTGAGCTCGGGGTGGGTATTGATGTACCTGACGATTTTGACGTCGCTGTCCCTATCCAGTTCGTCCATGATGGGGTTGACGAGAGTCGTGTCGGTTCCCTTGAACATGATCTTGACGGATTTGTCGGTCTTCTCAGCGATGTAAAATGAATCCATGAGTCAACCATTAGCCTACCCTTTTATTAAAGGTTTCGCGCGCGTTGTCTGTGCACACGTGAATGCAACAAATGAATGCATAGGGTGTGCTGGGTCATACTTATAGACCGTCCGAAAACTGCATCTCGTACATGTCGTAGATCTCATTGACACTGGTGGATTGTTCCGCACTCTTGTCATCTCTCAGGCGCCCTGTGTATCTGGGGAATCTGATACCGATTCCAGCATCTTCCTTCGCCCACCCATATGCTGCCTTGTGGTTCGGACTGAGTGTAAGGTCCGCACCAGCAACCTCCAGGACCACCTTGGGTTCGAACCATACATCTGGTTCCAACCCCGTCTTCACGTTGGATGGAACGGTGTTCACTTTGGTACCATCGAGGAGCGAGGGTAGGGCATCCAAGAATGCATCATCAAATCCTGTGCCCAATTTGCACACAGTACAGAAATCTCCAGTATCTTGATCGTATGCTGCCATCAGGAGGGCACCATACTTTCCGGCGCGTTTTCCCATTCCATAAAATGCACCTACGACAGCAAGGTCGAAAGTATCGGTCAATGTCTCATGGTAGTCTTTCTTGTATTTGATCCAGAGGAATCCTCTCGAGCCCGCTCTGTAGACGGACGTATCGCTTAGGGATTTGGCCATGATCCCCTCGCACTTGGCACCTATGGCCCTGTCGAAGAACTCCTCTGCCTGGACCTCGTCTTCGACGATCCCCATGGTGGTCAACCCGACCATATCGTCCATATCGAATGATTGGGACAGTATCTCCCTTCTCCTCTCGTATGGGAGGTGTGTAAGGTCCCGTCCGTCCAGATACAGGATGTCGAACATGAAAATCTTGACAGGAATGTCTCTTATCGCAGAGTCCAATCCGTGCTTCCTCCTTCTGTGCGTGACCATCTGGAATGGTAACATGTTCCCTGTGTCTGGATCTATTGCAACACACTCTCCTTCGACGATCGCTTCGGATCCCTTTAGGTTCTGTATGAGTCTCTCACCGACATCCAGGAAATTGTCCGTCAGGTTCTCCAATCTACGGGAATATATCTTTACAGAATCTTTGGTGATGTGCGCCTGTGCCCTCATACCATCGTATTTGAATTCCATGGCACATCTTCCGCCCATCTTCTCGATGACCTCGGGTATGGATGGCAACCTTTCTGCAAGCATGACCTTGATTGGATTTCCTACTTTGACACGGATCTCGTCGATACCGGTCATACCTTTTTCAGCGAGCGTCTCACCTACGAGACCCAGATCGCATGTGACATTGAATGCCCTCTCTATATCCGGGCGGGATTCCTTGTCCGCAAAGGATTGTGCCAGTGCGTCCAATATCGTCATGGCGGATGCACCTACGCGCATCCTTCCGCTGACGATCCTGCAGATGTAGCGTGCCTCGGTCGGACCGGAGTCGTGCAACATCCCTGTGAGGACATCCACTTTCGTCGCTTGGGAGTTCTTACCCTGTGCGGTCTCTATCCTGGTGAGTTGTGCCACAACGTCCTTCAACGTCAGCGGTTGACTGAAGAGGCTCATCTGTTTCTTCCCGGAGATCAGCGATTCGGCCACGGTTCCCGTGTCACCTTCCTTGAGCCACATCTCCTCGACCTTGTCCTCCTTGTAACCGGATGCGGATGCGATGGCCCTCAGGACCATCTTGTCCGCCATACCCAGTTCGACCGGGTAGAAGTCGGGGTGCAGCTTTCCCTGGGACAGATAGATGACTTCCCTGAGGTCGGATGGTTTCAGATGCCCGAAGAAATCCGCAAGGATCGTGGTCATCTCCAATCTGCTACTGGTGGATTCCAGTTTCGCGAAGGTGTCCGCTATGTCCGAGAAGAGCATGCGAGTGTATCCGTAACCATCTATTTGGGCATTGTCAAGCGTTCCTATGGATGAACGTTTCCAGATTCAATTGGCCCCTGTCAACGGGTTTGGTCACCGTTTTAGATAACTCGTAGTTGAGCTTCTCCAATCTGGACCTCATCTTTTCCTCTTTGTCCTCGGCGGTCCTCTCGAATGCCTCGTCCATTGTGTTGATGGCAACCAGGATGACGACTTCTCCATCGTTCTTTCTTCCTGTCCTTCCTCTGCGTTGGATGGTCCTGATTTCGGACGGTACGGGTTCATAGAACACCACCAGGTCCGTACTCGAGATGTCCAATCCCTCCTCGCCGACCGACGTGGATACGAGGATGTTGCAATCACCGTTCCTGAAACGTTCCAGCATCTGGATCTGTTCCTTCTGCTTCAGTCCGCCCTTGGATTGACCTATCAGTTTCTCCACGTTAGCTCCGGATATGGTAGACAATTTGTCCACCAGAAGGTCGCATGTGTCCCTGTATTGTGCGAACACCATGATCTTGGAGTCTGGATTGGAATCCATCCTCTGACTGACGAGGCTCATGATGCGTGAGATCTTGGGGTGTTCCACCTTCGATTCCTTGCAGATCCTGATGATTTCACGGAACTCTTTCCTCTCCACCAGTTCCTTGGAGCTCTTACTGGGTTTCTCTTCCAGCGTCTCGTCCATGAGCTTCTTGATGTAGTTCCTCAGGGAGGTCATACCCTGGGTCTCTGCCAGTCCTTTCGCATGGAGGAGTTTTACGCACATTGATTGTAGGACCAATCCTCTGTATACGTAGTTGGATTTCTCACGGTTCCTGAGCCTTGCCTGTAACATGGAACCTACCTGTAACATATGGCTGGTGGTAGGGGGTCTGTTCGGATTCATCAGTCCCATCTTGATCAGGTCATCGGAATAGTCCAATACCATCTCGTTGAGTATCCTGGACACATCAGTGAGGTCCTTCGGCAGGTTGACCTGCACCCTTTTGACGAATGTGTCGAAAACATACGGTGATACGTCCGGGTCATCATCGGATCTCATATCGATCCGAGTGAAGCACAGGTTATGACACATCTCGATGACCTTCTCGTATTCGCTTCCGGGAGATGCGGTCATCCCCATGGATATCCCGTACGGGTTGTACTCCGCTATGGACGTATACGCATAGTTGCCGACTCCTCTGTGCGCCTCGTCGTAGATCACCAGTCCGAAGTCCCTGAGGTTGTACCTTTCGTTCTCCAGGTCATTGGCCACCGCTTGTGGTGTGGCGATAATCACCTCGTTGTCCTCGATTACTCTGGACCTCCTTTCAGGTGCCATGTTACCATTCATGACGGCAACCTTGGTATCCTTCAACCATTGGCTGAATGTCATACTGTGTTGATCCACCAAAGGTTTGGTCGGTGCGAGAAGTAACACCTTCTTACCCTTCTCCAGGACTTCGGCCATGACAATCAGGGCCACCACGGTCTTACCCAATCCCGTCGGAAGGATGATGAGTGTGTCCCTCTTCAAACACCCTTTTGCCATCGATACCTGGTATGTCCTCTCCTCCACTGTATCGGGAACGATTCTTGGGTGGGAGAGGTAGGTATGCATGATAGGGTCATCAGAAATTATCGATTAAAAACTGTTGATGGGAGGGAGCACCTCCCATTTTGAATGGATTTAGTGGCAACCGCCGCCACAGGAGGAACATCCCTTTGCGTTGGGGTCCCTGATGGCGAGTCCGTTTCCGAAGTTGGGGTCCTCGACGTACTCGATGACGCATGGCTCGAGTGCCTCCTTGGTCTCGTCGTCGAAGTAGAAGGAGAATCCCTTGACAGCGATCTCGTTGGGGAGGTCGCCCTTGTCCTGTGCGAAGGACATTCCGAACTGCGGTCCGGAGCATGCCATTCCACTGAAGTAGATCTTGATTCCGTATCCCTCTTTGCCGTTCTTGGCGAGGAGGTCGTTGATGAAATCAACTGCTTTGTCGTCGATCGTAACCATAGTAATCGGCGTTGTCATCTACAGGACTGTATATAAATCAACTGATTTTACGACAGTTATGTCCTGTACTCTCATCATAGGACGACTCCTTCGATGAAGATCTTCAGTCCGATCAGTATCAATATCGCACCGCCGAAGATGGTTGCACGATCGGTGAACCTGGAGCCGAGTTCCTTGCCTGCTACCAATCCTATCGCACAGATGATCCATGTGACCGATGCGATTATCGCAGCACAGACCATGGCGCCTATGATGTCGTATTCGGATATGGTGAATCCTACGGATAGGGCATCGATGGATGTGGCCACTCCTTGTGCTAGCAATGCGGTGGCACCCAGGGTCACTGGTTCGGAGTCGGTTTCACCTATGCCATCATGGACCATCTTACCTCCGATGAACAGGAGGAGGAACAATGCGACCCATGGTACGAATTGGTTCAGGACATCCAACGCATCGACGGCAGTGACGACGATGAACCACCCGATCAGTGGCATCACACCCTGGAACGCAGCGAACGTTCCGGAGATCAACGCGACCTTCGATTTCCTCATATCGGGTTCGTTGAGCCCATTGGCTACGGATACAGAGAACGCATCCATGGCCAGTCCGATGCCCAACAGGATACTGGTGATCACGAAAGATATTCCGATCTCCATGATTCGTACCTTCAATCCTTGTACAATTCTTCCAGGGCCCTGAATGCATAGGATTGGGAACGTGTCATGGCCATGTATGAACCTATGAACATGGCTTCTCTCAATTCGTCCTTGGTCACTCCCGCATCCTTAGCATGTTTGCCTTGTGCCATGATGCAGTGTTGTGCACCAAGACCGGTGGCCGCGGCTACAGCGCAGAGGTATGTGGTCTTGGCATCCAACTTCTTATCGTCGGATTCCAATGCGGCCTTTGCCATGTTCGCTGTAGGTATGAAGAGGTCCGGGTCTTGGGAGAGTACCTGATTCACGAGTGGTACGTTTCCATATTTCGCTTCGATGCTATCGAGAATCTTCTGTGCGATCTCTTCCTTTTCCTCTTTGGTGAGAACCATGTACCTGTCATTGACCATCATGGTTTAAAGGATACCGATTGCGCTAAATACGGTCATACGGTACATGTCGTAACCGTTCTGACGTATGGGCGCGATCCGTGAACGTCCTGGGTACGGGACGGCGACCAGTGGCTCTGTACCTTAATTGGGAACTTGGGGTAGCAGCGATGTGACATCGTGTGGCAGTGACCTTCGAGCCAACGCAGGGTCCGACACATACCCCGGGCGGGGTCAGTGCCTGGAGGCCGTCGTCATCGACGGACGATGAGAAGGTGTGTTATCGCTCGGGGACAACACTGTCGTCTGCGGTGATGACGGCCTTAAGGGTGTTTCAGTCATTAGTCTTCTTCATACGGTCGTATCACAGTGCGAGACAGAGTCCGTCCAATGCCCTCTCAGCCTCCTTGTATCCTTCGTACTTCTCGATCTCGGGACAGTCGTTGGGTTCCTCATCGGTTCCGAACGTCCTAGCACCTTCCTGTATGCGTAGGTACTGGTGATAGATCACATAGTCTAGGACATCATCAGAGGTGTCCTTCTCGTCCAATGCGGCGGAGATCATGATTGTCCTCATCAGGACGGAATATGTCGCGGCCATATCGGTCCTGGTGTCACGGTTCCAGACTGCCTTGATGTTATGGTCCGGTCCGATCAGGCCGTTGCGTACGAGTCTCCTGATGGAATCATCCAGATTCTTGTGTTCACCCTGGGGGTCCTTGGTGAGGTACCTTCCGCGCTGGATGAAGGTAGGTCTCTTCCTGATGCTGAACTCATCGGAAAGTACCCAATCGCGCATGTTGTCGGAGTATTGACCTTCCTTGCCTACGATCTTGGCGAAGATGGAATCCGCGAGATCCTCCATGACGTTCTCCGGTGCATCCACCATGTAATCGGAGATGCGGAACGCGATCCAGTTGTAGGATCTCTGCCACTGGACCTTGAATTGTTTGAACGACACGAAATCCGTGCTGACGTTCTCGTACCCGTAGTTCTTCCCGATTCTCTGGAAGACTTCGGTCATCATCTCTCTTGCTGCCTCTTTCTGTGTGGTAATGCTCATTCGTCTCATTCCTAGCGTTTTTCGCTGTATGAGACTCGACGTGAGGCAGTATTAATTCGAGAAAGTAACAGTAGTGTGTTAATCCCGAAAGGGAGGAAGAGGACGAGTTTCACTCGTCCTGGATGATCTCCTCGGGTGCACCTGCGAAGTATACCAATGAGTACGCTTCCATGAAGTGCAGGTTACCGGGAATCACGATCGTGAAGAGGGGTTCCCCGAGATCCATCTCCAACAACTGTTTGGGATATCCTGCGGTGAGCTTCTGTTCGGAGGATCCTATCTTGGATGCTACACAGATAAGAGTATCGTCCTTGATCAGTCCCTTCTCCCATTTCCTCTCTCCCTCGAGCAACCATTCGATGGCCTGCTTCCCGGTCATGTATCTGTCCTCGTCCGCGTGGATGTCTAGAAGGACCATGGTGTGGAGTCCCCTCTCCTTGTTCTCCAGAATGTTATCGTAGGGGGATTGTGGCTGGTAACCGTCCTCGATGAACGGGAGAGTGACCGTCCTTCCGAACTTGTATGGCTGGAGTCCCAATGCGGTGGGGCATGCGGAGAAGATGGAGATCCCGTTGTAGAGTGTGGTAGGGATTCCCTCTTCCTTGGCTTGGATCATGAGGTCCACGTGGGTAGTGGCGGACATGGTGTCACCGGCGGTGACGAATCCGACCTTCATGGTGCGTGCATCGTTGATGATGTCCTCACCTTCCTCGACCTGCATCCTGTGAAGGACCTTGATCTTCTTTCCGATGGCATCCTCCAATTCCTTGACGGAGGTTCCGATGAGGAAAGATGTGTAGAATTCTGCGTAGATCTTGTCGCACTCCTTTAGTGCGTTCATTGCCTTCACGGTCATGCCGTCAGGTCCGCAAAGACCGAGGCCGACGAAGATGAGTTCGGATGCCATGGGTCTCCCATATGTCTTAACTTAAATTAAATGATGATTATGTGGGTGTATGGTCAGGTGCATAAGGGTTCCGAAGGCCGAAGGAAATCCCGTACGTCTTGCATTGAAGGCAGAGGATCTGTTGGATGTGGGTGCTAGGATAAGGGCCGACGGCAACGACCTTCTGATCCCTATCCTGTCGGATTCCTTCAAGGGCTATCCTGTCGAGGATGCGGATCTGGAGATCCTGGAGCACAAGGAGACCGATTACAGGATGTTCCTTCCCGAAAATATCAGGGACATACTCCCCAATTCGTACGATTGTATAGGTGATGTCATCGTGGTGAAGATCATCGATGAACTGCTCCCATACAAGAACGACATCGGAAATGCCCTTCTGAAGGTGAACAGAAACGTCCGTCTCGTACTGATGGACGGTGGTGTGAAGGGAGAACTGAGGATCAGGGAATTGGAACCGATCGCAGGTACAGGCACCTCCGAGACCAGACACAAGGAGTCCGGGGTCACCATGTTGACCGATCCCGGAAGGGTCTACTTCAATCCACGTTTGGCAACGGAGAGGATGAGGGTCGCATCCGAGGTGAAGGATGGAGAGGTCATCATCGACATGTTCGCCGGTGTCGCCCCGTTCCCGATGGTCATTGCGAAGCATGCCAAACCCGAGGTCATCTATTCCATCGACCTGAACCATGACGCGTACCTCTACATGATAGAGAACATCAGGATAAACAAGGTGAAGAACGTCGTTCCCATGGAGGGCGATGCCACTGTTGTAGTGAAGGACCTTCCTCTTGCGGACAGGGTCGTCATGAACCTGCCTCAGATCGCGTATCAGTTCCTGGATGTCGCGCTGTCTAAGGCGAAGAGGGGTGGTGTGGTGCACCTTCACAGGATCATGGAGCGCGCCACCTGTGACGAGGAGATGGAGTCCCTTCTTGATGAGATGCGTTCGAAGGGATTGGATTGCCACATGGGCAAGAAGTATGAGATGAAGACATACTCGCCCACGGCGAGCGTGTACGTCTTCGATATCATAAGGGATTGAATCGATTCTGCGTATTCATTTCAGGTGCGGTTTTAGATGACATCAATCATCATCCCGTATTACATGCGGGGTTTTGAAGATCCTCATCATTGAATATGGATTCATAACATCCTTCATTCATATTAATCATAATATTTGACATAATTATGTACACAATTATGTTTTATACTCTTGTGACAATTGTATTTTGATGACTCAGATTGTACCTATTACCGAATTAAGGAATACCGCGAAGATGTTTGAGATGTCTGAGAATGAACCAGTATACATAACGAAGAACGGCTATGGTTCCAGAGTTCTATTGAATATTGAGGTATACAACAGGGTGAAGGAGCTGATTCTTGACCTCGAACTTGAGGAGAGGTATCAGAGGTCCGAAACCGATGGTGAAAATGAGGATGCTCATCTGTTCCTGAAGAGGCTGTTGAATGAATGAATACAGAGTGGAATTGTCTGGAGCAGCAAAATCGGATATTGTTTCCATTCACGATTACATTAGAGATCATCTGATGAATCCCTCTGCGGCATCCAAGTTCATAAGGGATACCGATGAGGCAGTATCATCTTTGGAGGTATTCCCATATCGAAATGCGGTACGACCTAGGTCAGATGTCATCGGTTCTGTAGAAAAGAGACAATATCCATATCGTGATTCGTTCTGTATGTATTACATCGTCAAAGAGGAGTTGAAACTTGTGAGGGTGATCAAGGTCTCATATTCAGCTAGGGATATGGATTGATGTGGCCAAATATCGTGTGATATCGAAGATGTACTCGCCCACGGCGAGCATGACGTCTTCGATATCATAAGGGATTGAATCACTTCTTGACGGGTTCCAAGGTGACTCCTGTCTGTCCCTGGTAGTTTCCACTCCTCTGAGCGTAGTCCTTGACGGAGCAGGAGTTCAATCCTTCGAACACCATCTGACAGAATCTCTCTCCGATGGGGAGTTCCACAGGGTCGTCGGTGGCGTTGTATGCACCGAGCGTGAGTGTCCCCTCGAATCCTGCATCGATCTTTCCGAATGCCCCCATGATCCCCTTTCTGATCCATGTGGTCCTGAGCCAAAGTTGTGCGCAGGCATCGGCTGGCATGCGTACCCTTTCGATGGTGGAGACGTAGAACATCGTCCTTGGGGGGATGGTGACGGTCCCTTCGGTGTACTTGTTCTCGTCGCCTCTGATGGAGATCTCCGCGATCCTGAGGTCGTAACCGTTTGGGGTGAGTCCCCTCTCGCTATAGTCACTGATGCCGAGGTATCCCGTCATCATGCCTTCGACGATGTCCTTGTCTGAAAAAATTCCCATGTTCACAATATCGTTGAATGGGTATTTCACGATGGTGTACGTCCACATTGTGTTTTCGAATGGATGTATCGTAATGTTGTCGAATCTGATGGAATTTGCCGCACAGGAAGATGGACCAGTCATCCAACATATTATATAGATTTAATTTGGATTACTAATCCAACTTGGTTGGATGAATAATCCAATAGTCGGTGATATTCATGGATAACAAAATGATTGCATTCCTCGCCATCGCCGTTGCAGTTGGACTCGCGGCTGGGGCTGGAATCGGATATGTCGTTTTTGATGAGGAGCCTGTTGAAGAGACTTATTGGTATTATCTCTACTTCGGAGAGAATGATGATAGGAACAAGTGGTACTCCGCAACCGGTTCCGATGCTACGGTAGCATTTGATAAGGCAATGGATGCAGCAGGATTTGAGTGGACCAAGAGTAATGGTGGATATATTTCATCTGTCGATGAAACTGGTTCTCTTTGGGCCATATACAATTATCTTTGGGACATCTATACTGAGGATGCTGCTTCAGCAAGTATTGCTGGATATGAATCGGGTTGGTTCAGTTTCAGCAATGGTTGGAAAGAATTTAGTGGATTCGACATTGATGAAAAGAAAGATCCTGCTGGCGCAGAGAAAATGAAGTTATTTGAATCTAATAGCAACGTTTTCATCCTTACGTTGTACGATTCTAGCTGGATGCCCATTATTACTCCCCATAGCGGTTATGCTGATTGGAAGTCATCTGGTCCTTTCGCAGCATGAGCCAGTAATCAATTTATATAAACTATTTCTAAACCCCTTATAATTATGGATGGTTGAATAATGAATACGACCCAGTTGAAGGTGGCCATAACAGTATCGATTCTTGTCATAGGGGCTACCTTGGGTTGTTTCATCTCGTTTTCCGATGACGCCACAGCAAAACAGTCCAGTGGCCTTTTGATTGATTTCGGAGATTACAATGCCAAATGGGTGGACGTGGACGTCAAGAAATACGACAGCTCTCTGGTACTTCTGGAATACGGTTGTGATGACTTATCCTATTCTTTAACCGTTGAGGCTGGTGTGGTGAGGGAAATCGATGGTGTTTTTTCTGACAATGAGAAAGAATGGGGTTTGTGGACCATCGTAGATTCCAAATGGGTCAAGCAGTCTTCGGATGTATCGCCTAAAGATTACGGTGTAGTAGCATGGGCTTATTGTTCCGAGGATGAGGAGCCAGTTGTTGCTGTGGACGCTTTAGGCAACACGATTTTCGGTTACCCACGTGCGAACAGGGTCGTTGCACTTTCCCCATCCGTTACGGAGATTATGGGGTCGCTGAGTGCGGTGACAACGTTGGTCGGAACGGATTATTACAGTAATTATCCGACCAGTGTCGTACAGGGGCATGAGGATGGATCCATAGCCGTAGTGGGAGGATACACTAATCCAAGTTTCGAGAAGATTGTAGCATGCGATCCCGACATCGTGATATGCGACGGTTCGCAATATTCTCACGTGGAGATGAGCAAGAAGCTCAATAAGTATGGTATCACAGCAGTTACAATCTATGATGGAACGGACATCGACGCGATCAAGGACAATATCTTCATTACAGGAAACGTGATAGGCTATGATCTTGCTGCTTATAGCGTGATATCTGACATATCCAATGCGATAGGCAATGTCACACATAGGGTGATGTCAAATCCGGATCATTCGAATGTAAGGACATTGATCACATTGTCCGGTGATAAGGCACCATATGCCGCCGGAAACCACACTTACGCGGATGACACGTTGGATTACGTCTCAGGTGTCAACGTGATCCCTCAGACCGGATGGGTCCACATCAGTTCCGAGATCATCGCACAATCCAATCCTGATGTTATCATTGTGATTTCATCAGCTTATTCCAATACAGATTCCGATTACAATGCACTCCTGAGCAATCTGTCCGAGGAGTGGATCAGTACCGATGCGTACAAGAATGGCAAGGTGTACTTGATATGCGAAGGTGCATCCGATCTGGCACAGAGGTCCTCTCCTAGGGTTGTCCAGTTGATGGAACTTCTTGGAAGGATCCTACAATCAGATGTATTCACGGACATCGATATGCCAAAGCACATCGGTTCAAATTACGAGGATTATTTGGTTTATACCAAGAACTATGGTTACGACAATTGAGGTGGAAATTTGAACGTACATGAGAGAATGACCAAATTGACGGCGTTTGCGGTCACGTTATTGCTGCTGTCATCTGTTTTGGTCGTATTCAATGCAGACTCCGATGCTTCATCTTCCGAGTACTATGTACTTTTGGACAAGGGAAATGGAGAGACGGAATGGGCCAAACAATCCTCCGGTGCAACTGTGCAGGATGTCCTGATTGACACGTTGGAGTCCATGGGTGCCGATATGACAGTGGTTGGGTCCGCTATATCTGTGGATGGGGTGGATGAGACTACAATCGGTGTACCTGGCACTGGAACGTACGGTGTTAGCGGTTCCACAGGCGTTACGGTCACATCCTTTTGGAACGTGTACAAGTGGGATGGAAATGCCTGGATCAGTGCATCCTTGTCCGATTCTGCTACCAATGTCCACCTCTCATTGGCATTCGGACCCTCTGGATACATTCCTGCGGAAACGCCTGAATATAGGAATTCATGGGTGATGATCCGTGGGGATGCGAGGCAGACAGGTAACCTCGATTCGGACGAATCCACCGTTGATGAAAGTGCTGTTACTAAATGGACGGATAGTGGAAGCCATTACGCATCCGCACTTCATGTTGGAAAATATGTCATTTCCAAGTTCGGAATCGGAGGTGGCATGGGTGGTACAGCAGGCAATGATGTACGTATCGTCTGTTATGACTATGAGACGGGCGATAAGGAATGGACCTTCTCGTACCCCGGAATTGAGAACTACGAAACGGGAACGCCTTTGATCGTTTCAAACGAAATTTTCATACCGTCTGGTTTCGGATATGTAATCAAGTTCGATTGGATGATCGGACCTGGAGAACTTCAGGATGATGGTACCTGGACCAATGATGTACGCATGACCACTTCCGATGGTTCATCAGCAGAATACGATGAGGATGAGTTTACACAGGGCGGTTGTGCACCGATGAATATCGTCAGTTTGGAGGGTACAACGTATCAGACTGGTAATACGTCCTTGGTATACGATTCCGGAGCCATATTCTTTAGCAATTCCAATGGAATGACCTACTGTATCGATCGTGATCTAAATCTGTTGTGGTCATATCAGTCCGGAGGATCCATCTATTTCACTACTCCTACGATTGTGGACGATTACGTCTTCTTCGGAGCTCTTAATGGACATCTGTACATTCTTGACAAGATCTCGGGTGTACTAATCGATGAGAAGAAAATTTACACCAACGATTTCCTTGGACAGGAATATGGCGGAGTTGCATCTCCTGCTGTCTTCAAGATTGATGGTACGTACAAATTGATTCTGCCTGTTTCTGAGGGCCGTGGAATGAGTACCAGAACGGGCGGTTATGCAACTGCAACGTTCGATGGATCTAACATATCGAACATCGTCAAGCAGATTGATGTCATCGGTATGACAGGCAATTTCCTCACCATGTACGAATCCGATAATTTTAATGGGGTGTTCGCTTCAACGTCTCAGGGGTTGTACAAGATCTCAGTGGATGGTTCGTACACGTTCCTTTCAGATGATATCAAAACCACCAAAGGTCCTCTTAATTTGGTCAACGATTCCTATCTGATCGTGGCATCATATGCGCCGATTCAGGTGGTATACAAGATTGATTTGAATGGGAAGATCATCTCCACTGCTAGTGGCCCCACGTCATTGGTCAATTTCTGCATGACCTCTGTTCTCGTAATCGGTGACTGGTTGGTACTTCCCAACGATTCCGGTCTTGCAATGTTGTATGGTGCATTCACACCATATGTGTATGATGAACCCGAACCGGAATCGAATATGGGTTCCATATTGCTCGTGGCAGGAATCATCCTGTTGGCCCTGGCAGGCTACTATTGTTTCATGAGGTTCGGTAAGAAGGTTGACAGACCATTCGGAATCATCGTCGATAAGCTCAGGGGCTATCTTGGTGCGGATCCGATGACCCATAACACCAGAAGCAGACACAGATTGCTCGTGGTGCTAATGGTCGGTTCCATCCTGACGATCGTCATGTTCATCATCTGTCTCTGTATCGGGCCCACATCGGTGATGTCCCCCGCGGAGGCTGTGAAATCGCTGTTCTCCGCAGTGTCGAAGGGAGGGGAGAATCTCACCTACAATGAGTTGATGGTGTACAGTTCCAGGCTTCCAAGAACGATTGTTGCATTGGTGGTCGGTATCGGTCTGTCCATGGCCGGTGTCATGTATCAGGCACTGATTAGGAATCCGCTCGTGGACCCATACATCATGGGTGTGAGTTCGGGAGCAGGAACCGCAGCGATCGCCGTTATCGGTTTCAACTTCACGTTCTTCGGTCTGTTCCCTGCGCATTCTCTCTATCTCACAGCGTTCGCAGCGATGGTCGGAGGAATCGTTGCATTCGTGATCACGATGCTGTTGGCAGAGAAGGCCGGAGGTTCATCGGTCAACTATGTCCTCGCGGGAGTCGTGGTCGGGTTGGTGTTCTCCGCGGCGCAGTCGATAATGCTTACCACTGCAACGGAGCAGGTATCCAGTTCTCTCAGCTGGTTATATGGTTCGTTCTCCAGCGTGTCATGGGAACATGTCGCCATAGTGACGTTCCCTGTATTGGCCATGTCCTTGGCACCCCTCATCTGGGCCAAGGAATTCAACCTGGTCCTCCTCGGTGAGGATCAGGCCAAACAGATGGGTCTGAATGTAAAATGGTTCAACAGGCTAATGTTGATCCTCGCTTCCGTGCTCACATCATTATGTGTAGCATTCGTGGGAATCATTGGATTCGTTGGACTCGTGATCCCCCACCTCTGTCGTATGATCCTCGGTGGGGACCACAGGTTGGTCATGCCCGCATCCATTGCATTGGGAGGATTCCTGATGATGTTCGCGGATCTGGCATCCAGAACGTTATGGAGTGGAATCGAGTTGCCGGTAGGTGCCATCACCACGCTGATAGGTATCCCTGTGTTCGCATGGCTCCTTATTAAGAGGGGGAAGATGTATGACGGATGAAGGTACGAAGAAGAAAGGTCTCTTCGGAAAGAAGAAAAAGTCACTGGATTTCGATAAACTGGATTCTGACTATACGGAGAACTGTGCTCAGCCGATACAGCGCAACTATCACAAGGAGGATGGTTGCGCACCGGGCGAAACTCCTCTTCTGGAGCTCAAGGACCTTCACAAATATTACGAGGATGGGTACCACGCCGTCCGTGGGGTATCATACAGGATCGGCTCAGGTATGTTGGTGGGATTGATCGGTCCGAATGGATGTGGAAAATCCACCATGATGAAGTGCATCAACCGCCTTCATGATGCATCCTCCGGGGACATTCTTATCGATGGAGAGACCGTCCTCGACAAGTCCCCAGGTGAGATCGCCAAGATTGTAGCCAATGTACCAGCGGAATTGAAGACCAGTTTCGGACTCACAGTCTATGATACCGTCATGCTCGGTCGTTACCCACACCTCAAGAATGTATGGTGGGAGAGCGAGGAGGACGAGACATTCGTTGTGGAGTCTTTGAAGAAGTTCGGAGTCTGGCACCTTCGTGACCGTCCTCTGCACATGCTCTCATCTGGAGAGCGTCAGCGTGTCTTGATCGCCAAGGCATACGTCCAAGAACCAAGATTGATGCTTGTGGACGAGCCCACTTCACATTTGGACATGAAATACAAGCTCGACGTCATGGAATACCTCAACGCCATGGTCAAGAAGGACATGACCATCCTCGTTGCAGAACATGACATCTCTTTGATGGCCAGATACTGCGATCTATGTATCATCATGAAGAAAGGGGAGATCGTAGCCATCGGAAAGCCCAAAGACGTTATAACGCCAGAACTCATAGAGGATGTCTACGAAGTGAGTGCTTCCGTCGGTTTCGACCATGAGGGCGAACTATACGTCCTTCCCAAGAGGTACAGGGCAGAGGGCGAGAGGGACCGTTTCGAGAAGGATTGATATGGATATCAATGAAAGAGCCAGGCAGACCATCAGGTCCCTGCCAAAGACTGTGCATGGTGGACAGGCTTGGAAACTGGATGGCATAGAGGATTATAGTCACAACCTCAATCCTTTCGGTGCACCAGATTTCCTGGATGAGATCATAGCATCTGCTGTTCCAAATATCTGGCACTATCCGGATGATGCATCCTCTGGATTCAGGGCTGCAGTTGCTAACGAGTTCGATGTGGAGCCAGATAACATCATCGCCGGTGCAGGCTCCTCGGACATCATCAGGATGTTCCCCAACACCTTCTTGGAGCCCGGTGATAAAGTCGTCATGTTCACACCATCCTTCGCTGAATATACCCAGCAATGCAAGATATGTGGTATCGTCATCGAATACATCAGACTCAGGGAGAAGAACGATTACAGGATCGATCTGGAAGAGCTCAGTGAGAAGTTAACATCCGATGTCAAGGCTCTCTACATCTGTAATCCAAACAATCCGACAGGAAGGGTAGAGTCAAGGGACAAGATTCTTTCCATCGTCGATGAATGCGAGGAAAAGGGAATCATGGTCTTCCTTGACGAAACGTTGTTGGAACTGGTGGAGGGATACAAGGACATATCATGCGCATCCTATGTTGGGGAATACACCAACCTCCTTGTTGCCGGCTCATTGACAAAATCGTTCGCGATCCCGGGAATACGTATCGGATTCGGAATATCCAATGTGGATATCATCGACCAATTGAACAAGGTCAGGATGACCTGGAATATCGGTGCTATAGAACAGGTTGTCGGTGAGAAACTGATTGCGGAGCATATGGATTACGTACATGATGCTGCTGCCCTACTCAGAAAGGAGGCTGACAACATGTTCGACGAGTTGAAGGGCATAGGATTCCCTATAAATGCACCTTGTGACGGATTCTTCTATTTCTGTGACATATCTCCATTGGAAATGGATGCCGGTACATTTGTATCCAGGATGAAGGCTCAGGGGTACATGGTCCGTGATTGTTCATCATTCGGTCCCGAGTTCACCAATTGCGTGAGGTTCTGTGTGAAGGACAAGGAGACGAACGCAGGTTTCCTTGCAGCCATGAGGAAGGTTGTGGAGTGATTTTGTGGAATTATGGTTGTCCGCTGTCTGCATCATCGTACTGGCACTCCTAATAGACAGGTTCATAGGAGAGGTGCCTAACGCCATACATCCACTCAGGTGGATGGGCAACATACTGTACTTCTTGGACAGGCACATCAAAAGGACGTCCAAACACGCCACTCGGTTCAAGGGATTCCTGTCATACTTATTGGTCACATCTCTGTTCCTTTTCGTGTCCCTATCCCTGTCTGCCCTATCGAGACATTTCTTCGGTGAGATCGTTTGGATCATAGTCACCGCATTCCTTTTCAAGATTAATTTTGCGATATTCTCTTTCAGACACCATGTCATTCCTATTCAAAAAGATCTGGAGAATAACGACCTCGATGCAGCCGCTGCAAAGACCCAGATGATTGTCAGTAGGAAGACTGCGGGCATGGATGCGGAACACATTGCCTCGTCCTGTACGGAAACCATCTCCGAGAATCTGGTTGACAGTGTGGTTTCACCCACGTTATTCTTTGGATTGCTGGGTCTTCCCGGAGCCATCATGTTCAGATGTGCCAATCTCATGGATGCCATGTGGGGGTATCTCAATGAGAAATATGGTGACCTTGGATTCTTCCCGGCCAAGTTCGACGATGTGCTTGGATTCATCGGTGCCAGGATCTCGATATTGTTCGTTACCGTGGCAGCGTTCATCCTTAGGATGAACTGGCGCGACGTCATATCCATGGCCAGAGACGGTAAGGATCTTACACCGTCACCGAACAGTGCATGGTCCATGGTGGCATGTGCGGCCGCCCTGGGTATAAGGATGGAGAAGGCAGGCGTGTATGTTATGGGCAAGGGTGAGATGCCATCCATCAAGGACATAACCCGTTGTTACCGTTTGGTCGAACTCACATCCATAATATTCATCATCTGTGTTACTCTTCCGTTGTATGCATTCGTCGGAATCGATGTGCAGTTGTTTGCAGAAGGGCTGATTCTTAGACTATCGGAGTTGATCATATGAAATATGCAGAAGGTACTGCTATCGAGTTCGAAACCGAATTGAAGTATTCCGGAGGTATGCCCGTACAGGTCGTGCGTTTCACGAACGAGATGGACGTCCTATCCTCAGCGTCATATTACGGAGGTCGTGTGATTACGAAGTATGTGGTATTCGCACAGGTTCCGAAGGATTACGATTGTTCCGATTTTGAAGGTGACATGTCAAGGATGCTCAACGATCTGGATCTTCCAAAGGAGACGGTCGTGTTCCTGACCGCTGCGGAAGTGGAGTTCGTTTTCACCGTGGAGGAGGGTAGGTACGGAACAAAATCGGAATTCGCGGTCGTCACCGCCGGTCTCAGCAACCAGGTCATCGCTGGCGATGAGCTATTGGATTGGGAGTCACGTCATGCCCTATCGTTGGAAAGGTCTGAAGCACTGTACCATCCTGGAACTATCAACATAATGTCCATTTTCCACGAGGAATTGGATTTCTCTGCAAAGGTCAATGCGGTCATAGCCACGACTGAGGCGAAGACCGCTGCCATGAATATATTGGGTTACAAAGAGACCGGCACAACATCCGATGCGGTCGCCATAGCATCTCCCAGAGGAGATTCGTGTTTCTTCGCAGGTACCGGTTCATCCCATGGTATCGCTGCTGCACGTGCGGTCAGATCCGGGGTTTGCAAGGCACTCATTAAAAGGAATGACTTCCCTGTAGATATGGACGAAAACGTCAGGATGACGATAAGGAAGGAGTATGGTTTTTGATGGTGCCCTCAGATTCGAATGAAAACGAGAGATATGGTGTGTTCTCCGCCCTAAAGGGAATGTTCTCCTTCTTCACGATACTGCCCATAAACATTGAGATGAAGGAGATCAATGCCATGAACAGGAAGTTCTGGTTGGTGCCTGTGGTCGGATTGTTCTTCGGTCTCTTGGCTTCGTTCCTGATGTGGGGGTTCATGGAATTGTCATCATCCATGATGTTGTCCGCAGCCGTCACGTTGTTCGCTATGATGTTCGTGAACAGGTATCTGCATCTGGATGGTCTGTTGGATGTCGGTGACGGATTGACGGCAGTCGGTTCACAGGAGAAACATCTGAAGGCATTGAAGGACAGTACCATCGGATCCGGCGCATTCGCCACCGGCTTGTTCGTCTATCTCATAACGTTCTCCGCGATGTGCAACCTGTACGCAGGTGTGCCCATTGTCGTAGCGTTCTTCACATTGTTCGCGATGTCGGAGGTCCTTTGCAGGAACGGACAGGTATTCGCAGCCGCTTTTGGAATTCCGAGCAACGGTATGGCTGGTGATTCCGTTCGGGCAACAGGCATGAAAGAGGCGTTGAAGTCGTTGTTGCTCTCACTCGTACTTATCGCATTGTTGGAGGTCTCGGTTTGTGCCATCCTCGGTTTCGATGCTTATGATTATACATATGTTCCAGTATGTGCCCTTGTAGGAACACTTGCGTCCTGTATCTGGGGATGGGCCCTGTCATCCAAGGCCAATCGTACATTCGGGGCCGTCAACGGAGACATACTGGGCGCAGTGAACGAGAGTACCAGAGCCATCATTCTGGTCGCTTTCGTTATCGTACTTGCGGTGATGATTTGAAGGTTGATGCGTTGATCATGGCGGGAGGAAAAGGGTCCCGTATGGGTTCCAATTCCATAGAGAAGCCTATGCAATCCGTTGGCGGTAAGCCGGTGGTGTTGCGTGTGGTGGAAGCCATGGAAAGTTGCGAGAATGTGGGTCATATCCTCGTTTCTGTCAGTAACAACACTCCCAAGACGGAACGCTTCCTTCAGGAGATCGGTATCGAGACCATTTGTACCTCAGGCAACGATTTCATGCAGGACATGCACACTGCTTTCGGTGTACTTGATAGCGAGTTCGTTCTCACATGTCCTTCGGACCTTCCGTTGATAAGGTCGTATACGGTGGACTCCTTCATCAATTTCTTCAGACCGGAGATGGAATCCGCTATCGCTGTCGTGGATAAGGAAACTGTGGTCAATACGGGAATCACCCCTTCCTTCACCAGTGAGATCGAAGGAAGGGAGTGGGTCCTGTCAGGTCTATGCATCTCTGATAGGGTCAAGACCCTGATGGGAAAGTATCTGAATGAATCCTACATGATGACCGATTGGGTCGATCTGGCGATCAACGTGAACACCAAACACGAGCTCTCGCTCTCCAGAGGATTCTTCATGAACTGCAATCCTATTGAATGCCAAGAATCTCTCTGTAAAGCCTGTGAACTTCGTCAAGAATGTCCTCGCAGGTTAGACTACCAGCAGATGCAATGATCGCTGCCACACAGGATCCTCCGCATCCCACGCCTTCTTTGATGTACCCCCATTCGTAAGCCTGGAGTCCTTCGTATGGGCTCTTGGAATAGTCCATGTTCACATAGACTATTGGGACATCCTTGTGGATGCCTGCCATGATCTTCTCTATGTCGGAGTTCGGATCGTTGACCAACCATCTAGTGGTTCCTTGGAAGATGTTGCCAACTATCGATTCGTCCATTGCTACCGCTACCGCGATGACTGCTGCCATCTGTGTTCCGCCACCAACGATGACCGGTACATGTTTTGCAGCACCAACGATCATACCTGCATTTACGGCAATCATTGGATCGCCGACGCATGCGATGGCTCTGAGAGGGTCCTTAGCACAGTCTCCGATCCTGATGCCCGCGGTCTCCAATGCGGAATTCACCAACTTTGTTTTGAGTTCCTTGGGATTCTTAGGTGAACTGCTGCTGACGAGATTCTCCTTCATAACTCCCATGGCCATCATGGTAGCCATTGCCGTGGTGGTACCGCCTGCGATGCTCTCGCTGACGATCAGGTAGTTATTGTCCTTGGCGAACAGTTCTCCAAGTATCCTTCCCCTTTCGAACAGGAGTTCTGGATCTCTGACAGCTTTACCGGTGACGATGGATTCTCCGTAGGTCCCTCCGACATCGTAGAATGGGATGTTGGGTACGACCTTACAACCAGCGTTGATGATATGACGGGGCATTCCGGAAAGGTTGAGTGCCGCGATGGTGAGCGTACCTGGTGTGGGAATACCTCCCGGATTGATGGGTATGCCCTTCATACAGACAGTCTTTCCCAGTACCAGAAGCTCCGCATCCGCGGGTCCCGTGAAGAGTGTAAGTTCAGGGGTGTCGCCCGCATCGGATACTCCGGGGATCGTCGATGTCAATGTGTTTCCGACCGTACATGTGAAAACACCCTTCTTTCCCCAGATCCTGGAGAGGATTTCCTTGGCGATGGTCTCGTTCCCTTTTACGCTCAGGGATGGCGGTATCTCGAATCCGTCTGTCATCGTACTGGGTATATGTGGAGAGGTTAATAATGGGTCGCTCCAGATAATGCAATAATGATGTTGAATTCATGTAATTCGATCATCTGTTCGATGATTGTGATACAAGGCTATTAATACCATGAAATAATACTCGGATTTACCTGTGGATGTAGTGTAGTTGGTTATCACTTGACCTTGCCAAGGTTAGAACTCGGGTTCAAATCCCGGCATCCGCACCATTCTTTTCGTATTCTTTTGGAATTTGACAGTGATTTCTGTCGTTTGGTCTATTGTAGTATCAAAAACGTAAGTGTTTTCTCCGATGCGTCCGCACTGAAGTTTCAGGTCACCCAACGGAATCAGATATATGAGGTCTCCATGCACATATCCGGTGCATTTCTGATACCTTTTCTGTGTGCTTCGAATATCGAACGGATCAGTTCTGGTTTGTACGGGATGAACCTTCCGTCATCGATCATGTTCAGAACCTCTTCTTCGGTCGCCCATCCGAAATCATCAACCTCCGATTCCTGGATGGTTATCTCCGAGCCGTCATATTCCATGATGTAGATGTCGTTGAAAACATGAGGTAAGCAGAGTGTGACAAAGAGATCCTTCTCGGTAAGTATGTATTCCAGTCCCAGTTCCTCACGTACCTCACGGGATGCTCCCTCATGGCTCTCCTCTCCTGCATCCACCTGTCCTGCAGCGGATATGTCCCAGGCTCCTGGAAATGATCTCTTGGACATACATCTCTTTTGGATCAGAAGTTTATCTTTGGAGAATATGCACATCTGTACGACGAGTCTGAATCCCCCTTCCTTCATCTGATGACGTGGTACGACCTCTCCAGTACGTTTCTTGTTGGAGTCATAGACGTCTGTGAGTTCAACCGGGCATGTATCGTTACACTTCGACAATTCTCTTTCCTCCTTGTGCAAAATAAAGGGAGTCCCCTAGTTTCAGAAGATATTGAAAAAACGTATGGGGTGGGAGGAGGGATTCGAACCCCCGATCTCAGGATCTGCAGTCCCGTGCATAGCCTCTGTGCTACTCCCACGTGTGCAAATATCCGTATCTATCAATCCTATTTAAGGATTCGTGGCTGGATCAGGCAGAGCAGGGTTTCAAATGAGCGAACGTCCACGGTTCATGGCCTTATGTCCCTCATCCTGCATCCCTGCTTTGAAGTACAATTGCCCAAGGTAGTACCAGATTTCGACGTTGTTGGGTTCCCTCTCGGCCCACCTGTTCATCTGTCCGATGGCACCTTTGAGGTCACCTTTGGACTCGAGGTCCCTTGCGACGCTCATGCCATGGCTCTCCTCCTCGAGTGTGGACAACATGACCTTGCGGGCATTCTTCAGAAGCACCTCCACCGAATTAGCAGAGATCCAGGGATACCTTCCTCTGATCAGGTCGGAGAAGGATTCCGCCTTTTCGGGGATGATGGTGGCCTCACTTCCTGAGAATAGGTCCCTCGGGACACTAATCCTCATACTGCCGTGGGCGACCTCGATGTGACCTGCCTGTGGGCTCATCTGAAGCTCTTGTAGGTTCCGGCCGCATCTCTGCGTCCGTTCCCGAAATCCTTCATCTTGCTGATCTGTTCGCCAGTGAACACTGGCCCGTCCTTGCATACCCTCTGGTCGTCGCACATGCATGCTCCACAGACTCCTGCGCCACATTTCATGTACCTTTCCAAGGAGAACTGGTATCTCATACCGATTTCATCGAGGTATTTCTTGAGGAAGAACAACATGACCTCTGGACCGCATGCGATGATTTCATCGTACTCGTGATCGGCAAGGACCTTCTTGACCATCTCGACCGCGTTGCAGTGTTCGCCCATGCTCCCATCATCCGTACAGATCCAGTGGTTGGCACAGTACTCCTTGCCGATGGGGTCGGCGTATCCGACCTCGTCTCCATCTCTTGCGGCGAAGACTGCATCCACGTCCTTGCACTTGAGTACAGGAGTTATCGGAGCGATACCGATGCCCCCTCCAACAACGAGGATTCTCTTCGCAGAGAGGTCATATCCGTTACCGTACGGGCCTCTCACTCTGAGCTTGTCACCGATGGATTTGGATCCAAGCGCTTCCGTGTCCGGACCGATAATCTTGAATGTGATGGATTTCTCATCATCTACGGATGACAGTGAGAGCGGTATCTCTTCCATTCCTGGACACCAGACCATTATGAACTGTCCCGGTCTCGCCTCAGCGTCCCAGTCGAACCTGATCGTTTTGCTGTATCTGTTGGTCTGTTCGATGCTCTTTATCGTGACTATGGCCTCACTCATGTGCCACACCTCTCATCTCCTCGATGCTTTTGTATCCATATTCCTTCATGAAGGTCTCCAATCCTTCGTTGATCCTGGCAAATACATCGATACCTTCGGTCAATACCGCGGAACCGAGTTGGAATGCGGATGCTCCTGCCATGATGTATTCCAATGCATCCCTGTGGTCGTAGATCCCACCGACGCCGACGATCGGAATAGATACCGCGTTGTAAAGGTCCCAGACCGCTCTGACTCCGATGGGTTTGATACACTTGCCCGATAGTCCACATACCTTGTTGCTTAGCAATGGTTTTCCGAATTCTGGGACGATCACCATGGCTTTCAATGTGTTTATGGCGACAATCGCATCTCCTCCCGCATCCTCGACGGCCCTTCCTATGTCCTGGAGGATATGGGTGTTGGGAGTCAGTTTGGTCCATACTGGAACATTTACCGCATCCTTGACTGCCTTGACTATGGTGCCCACCATCTTAGGGTCCGTGCCGACCTCCATACCATAACCTTTGGCATGGGGGCACGAGAGATTTAGCTCAACTGCACACGCACCGTAGTCCTCCATCTTCCCTGCGAGTTCGGCGAACTCTCCAGGAGACGAGCCATAGACCGATCCTATGATCGGACCTTCCTTGACGGCGATATCCATTTCCTCGGCGAACGCATCTATCCCCGGGTTGGGGAGTCCCATTGCATTGATGCATCCGCAGGGGACTTCCGTGAAATTCGGGTTCCTGTGTCCGGGATTCGGGACAGAACCCACGGATTTGGACACGACGGCCCCTGCTCCGGACCTGAGCATCCTTACCATGGTGTCTCCTGTCTCATCCATGATCCCCGATGCTACGATACCGGGTCTGTCAAAACCGATCTTTCCGACTGTGACCTTGAGGCCGCTCATGGGACTGTATCTTCTATAACCCATTTAACCGTGCGCACGCGAGTATATAGGGAAGGACGGGGTACGGTACGGTATGGACGTTCAATCCATCCGTAGGGATTTCCCAACCATCAGGAATTCGAACTCAGTCTACATGGACAGTGCATGTCAGTCCCTCAAACCGGACTGTGTCATCGATGCCGTGATGAGATATTACAACGAGTTCCCCGCATGCGGAGGCAGAAGTGTCCATTCCATGGCCACATCCGTGTCCATAGGTATCGATGAATCCAGGGAGAAGTTGGCAGAGTTTTTCAACTATGATGACCCACAATGCTTCGCATTCACCAAGAATTGTACCGAAGGGATGAACATCATCGCACACGGATTCGGACTTCGTAAAGGGGATGCGGTCCTCACTACGGATGTGGAGCACAACTCCAATCACGTACAATGGATCCAGATGGCGGAGGACATAGGCATCAAAAGACGTTATTGCAGGACGTCCCGTGAGGGTGTATTCGATATCGAAGAGTTCAAGAGATCATTGACCAATGATGTGAAACTGGTATCACTGGGTCATGTAAGTAACGTTACCGGATGCTCCGTTCCTCTGAAGGAAGTGGTGGAGATCGCCCACGACAAAGGCGTACCTGTACTTGCGGATGGTGCACAGGCCGCACCGCACAAGAAGGTGGATCTGAAGGACATCGATGTTGATTTCTATTGTGCCAGTCTCCATAAGATGTTGGCTCCGACAGGTGTCGGTATGATGTTCGGTAAGATGGATCTCCTCAAGAAACTGAAACCGATGATGGGTGGTGGAGGCATAGTGGGGTTGACCACATACGATTCGATCAAGGTATCACCTCCTCCGGAGAAGTTCGAGGCAGGTCTTTCGAACTATTCTGGGATAATCGGAGTGAAACCCGCATTGGAGTATCTTCAGAAGGTAGGTATGGACGAGATCGGAAGGCATGAGACCATGCTTCAGACCAGGATTCAGAAAGCGGTCGAGGATGTCAAGGGTCTTTCCATCGTCGGTCCTGACGATCCCAGGCTCAGAGGTGGCGTGTTCTCGTTCAACATAGCAGGTCTGAGTTCCCATGACATAGCCATGATGTTGGACAACATGGGTGGTGTGATGATAAGGTCTGGAATGCACTGTGCACACCCATACTTCGTCTCCAGGGAGATCGATGGATGTGCCAGGGCTTCGGTTTATCTGTACAATGACGAGAATGATGCGGATAGGTTCGTTGAACTTCTGGTGAAGATCGCGGATACGTTCGCATGATCATTCGAACTCCACCAGTTCGATGTTCAACGTCCCATCCCTCTTGGTCAACCTTATGGCATCCCTGTATGTGTAGGACTCCTTATCCGGAGTGGTGTCCGTACGCATCTGGTAGATGTGTTCCTCATCCTTGTCCGTCAATGTGAGGTGGGATCCATCGAACGATATGGAACAATCCTCTCCGGGAAGATACGTGTTCATGAACAGTATCGCCTCCGTGGCCTCACTGTAAACGAATCCATCCAGTGCCTTTCCGATGGCCTCACAGTTGTCATATGTGTCCTCATCCGCCCTGTCCATAAGATTGTCCGTTACCGGAACGAACATCAGCCCGATGATGATGGCCGCACAGACGCATGATGACACCCTCGCCAGCATGAACTCCATCATAAGGCGGTCACCTCGATCCTCTTGTCCACGGTCGTTATCGATAGTACGCAGTCATCCGATATCACGGATATGTTCGTGAATGACAGGATCGGTTTCTCGAACCATTGCTGTGACATCAGTTCAGTTCCGCAGTACATGTGAATTCCGTATGCATCGTCCCCATATCCTCCTAGGATCATGGTACAATCCTCTGGCACACTTATCTCGATGATCTTCGTTGCACCATTCATGGAATAGTAGGTGGCCGTGGCCGCGTTCACTATCTTTCTGGATTCCGATTCCATGTGTTCGGTGTTTATCATGTCGTCGTTCGTATCGACGGCGTCCATAATCATCGGGAGAGAAAGTGCCACAATTGTAGTTATGATAAGGAGTTTGATGGGGAGGGCGGTGATGCCTCTCCTATCCATCTTCATCTGTGCACCAGCTTCTGGTCCTTGTAGGTTCCGAGTCCGGTCTTGCTGACCTCGAAGTCGAAGTGTCCTGTTCCGTTGAGTCCGGTGAAGTAGACCACGATGGTTGCCCTTCCGTTCTCATCGGTGGTGACCACAGGGATGTTGTTCATGTTGGAACCGGTGATGCTGTTGATGTACACAATCTCCTGGAGTCCGTGCTCTGGGTCTTCGATATCCTCGGGTTCCGGTACGATGACTGGCTGTTCGGGGACGACGGGTGTCTCCTCCTCTTCCTCGGTGTCGAATCCGAGCATTCCGAGGAGGTCCTCGATGATACCGTTGGTCACGATGGGTGCGGTCGTGGTCGCTCCGAGTCCGGTGATCACGATGTCAGCTCCTTCGACGGGGTTTCCTTTGTTGTCGTATACTTCGAAAATGAGTTCGAAACAGTTGGAGTACTTGTCCGTGTTGATCTGGTCGGCTTCGACTGCCACTCTGTCTATGGTGGTGGGTTCCTCGATGTTGTTCATCCAACCGACCATCGTCGTCAGTCCAAGGCTGGCGACAACGATAATTATCAGCAATTGTAGAGGGAGTCCTTCGATTCCACCCTTCTTGTTCTTCCTCAGTTTGCCTCTATTCATGAATGCTCTTCTTGGCTTCATGGTAACAATGTGTCGTTATGAGAGTATATGAATGGCCAGCTAACAGTACGATGTTAGTCGATGGGCAGTCTTGTCCATTGGTGGAATCCCTGAAATTGAGAGGTGTGATGTCTCCGATAGAAAGGCCTATGCATAGAATGTAGATGGCATCCACATCAATGAGCGCATATGAATGGATGCACATACGTGTCCTACGGATGTCCACCCATCAATAAGTGCGGATTGCCATGCAGAGGTCATGGCGGTATCATCAGACATCGATCCATCGTTCACGTTCTGAAGGTATCTAACCTTCTAATGGGCAAACTCCTACCTTTTTTGGCCTCAATATATATGTTTATATATTGAGCACTAATGAACCATGTGATGTCAGACAGCCCCATAGAGATTGTAGGCTTACGTAGGGAATTTGGTTCCTTCGTGGCCGTGGACAACTTGGATCTATCCATCAAGAAGAATAGCTTTACAGGATTCCTCGGACCTAACGGTGCGGGAAAGAGTACTACTCTGAAGATTCTGACCAATCTGATTCATGCAACATCCGGTCAGGCCTTCCTCAACGGTATCGATGTAGTGTCCAATCCCCGTGCAGCATTGGAGAATGTCGGAACGGTCGTCGAGACTCCCGAATTCTATCCATATCTGACCCCCAGGCAGACCATGAGGTATGTCGGGGAGATCATCGGAATGGATAAGGAAGCGATCTCCGCTCAGACGGAGGCGATTCTCGAGAAGGTCAAGATGGTCGAATGGGGCGATAAGAAATTGGGAACATTCTCCAAGGGAATGCGTCAGAGGATAGCATTGGGTCAGGCATTGCTCAACGATCCCAAGGTCATCATTCTCGATGAGCCCACGTCCGGTCTCGATCCTAGGGGAATGGCCGAGATGAGAGAGATCCTGAAGAATCTCAGAAGGGATACCAACGATCTGACGATCATGATGTCGTCGCACATACTCCATGAGGTCAGCGACCTCTGCGATCGTGTCGCGATGATCAATCACGGAAAGCTACTCGTCCATGACACCATCGACATGGTGAAGGCCATCGCCGATTATCGTGGAATCAATGTCAAACTGCTACAGGAACCCACTCCCGAAGTGCTCGAGAGGATCATGACCCTCGACAATGTGGTCGAGGCCACCCGTAATGGCGGTAACGAATGTATCGTCAAGATCAAGGGTGGTGCCTATGAGCAGGAGAAGTTGTTCAACGACATCCATTCGCTTGGACTCAGGATATTCAGTCTGTCCGAGATCGAGAACTCCCTCGAAACGGTGTATCTCGATTTGATCAAGGAGACGAGGTGATACTATGGCAGACAGATCCCCGATTTACGAGACGTTCAGACAGGCATACGTCGTTATGAAGAACGAGATCAAGAAGTACTTCAGCGGAAAGAGGATGCTCCTCTTCCTGGTTCTCCTTGTGATCATCCTTGCCATCCTGACATCCGCACCCTTCCTCGTTGGAAAGGACTTCTCAGAGGGTCAGATGCTTACCATGTACCTCACAATGTCGCCTCTGGTGGTATTGATGGGTGCCACATTGTTCGCATCCATCACAATCGTATCGGAATATGAGGAAAGGACAGCTCTCATCGTATTCACAAGGCCGATCAGCAAGGCATCGATATTCCTCGGAAAGCTCGCCGCTAGTCTGATCGTCACGATCGCGTTCACCGCACTGTACTATCTTTACGCCATAGTCATGATGGCCTTGCACTTCGGTTCCATCGATTCTGGAATGGCAGCGTCGTTCGGATTGTCCGTCGCATATGCTGTCGGATGTATCGGAATCGCGATGTTGATCAGTACGGTAATGAAGAAGTCCAACACTGCAACGATCCTGACCTTCGTTGCGATCATGATAGTCATATCCGCTGCATCCATGGTCCTTAGCATCGCTGGATTCGATGTGTCCTGGATGATCGATCAGGCAAGTGGTTCCATCGCCACATGCTCCCCCGGATACAGGGAGTATACCGATATGCAGATCCAGGGTATCGCAGCCGCCCTTCTGAACGTGGAGAACTTCGTCAGCATTCCTGATTTTGTTACAGCGTTGAACGGGCTGGTCACCGCTACTCCTACAATAACATCGGAAATCATCCTGGAGGCGTTCTCTTCTCCGGGTGTATGGAACTTCGCTGCATTGGGTGAGGCGCTCGGTGAGATGTCCGTTCAGGTTCCCGATGTGGCAAAGGATGCACTCGTCATGGTCGCATGGGGGGCCGTATCCCTGGTAGCAGCATTCATCCTGTTCCTCAGGCGCGAGTTCTGATCAAACATCAAACGGGCCCGTATCTACGGGCCCAGATTCTTGTAAAATATCATGTGGGGCGAATGCCCCACTTATCAGACCTTGGTAAGTCTGTACGACATCGAACCGAGACCGATCCTCTCACCATGTGTGACCTGCTGGTCCCATTCAGTGACATCGTGGACACAACCGTACAGGTCCCTTTCGGATTCCTTATCGGCCATAGTACCGTGTATCCTGGGCTGTTCGTTCACGGCGATGGCGGATGCCACATCGACGGCGACGGGGTCGAAGGATGCGAAGAATCCGACATCCGGTACCAGATATCTTTCGTTACCGCCATGGCAGTCGCAGTAGGGTGTGATATCGATCGCTAGGTTGATGTGGAAATTGGGTTTGTCCTTGACCGCTGCCAATGCATATTCTGCCATCTTCTTACATAGAACTGGTACTGCCGCATCGTTCTTCGAACCGATGGCGTCAAACCTGCATGAGGATATGCACATTCCGCATCCAGTGCATCTGTCCGTATCGATCTTCGCTTTCTTATCGTTGAAGTCTATCGCATCGGAACCGCATGCGGATATGCATGCCTTACATCCTCTGCATTTGTCGGGTCTGACTGACGGTTTGCTCTCGCAGTGTTGTTCCATCTTTCCTCTGCGGGATGCACATCCCATGGACAGGTTCTTGATCGCTCCGCCGATTCCTGCGAGTTCGTGACATTTGAAGTGGTTGAGTGTTATGATGATGTCAGCATCCACGATCGAACGTCCGATCTTCGCGTTTTTTAGAAGTTCTCCGTCGATAGGGACCTCGACATCATCATCGCCCTTCAGTCCGTCGGCGATGATGATCGGGCATCCGACGGAATAGAGTGAGAATCCGTTCAGATGCGCGGTCTCCAGATGTTCAACTGCATTCTTTCTCTTGCCGACGTACAATGTGTTGCAATCCGTGAGGAAAGGAATCCCTCCTCTTTCCTTCACATAGTCCACGATGACCTTCGCATAGTTGTGTCTGAGGAATGATAGATTTCCCAATTCTCCGAAGTGTAGCTTGATCGCAACGAACTTCCTTTCCATATCTATCTTATCAAGGCCTGCTTTCCTGATGAGGCTGTCCAACTTATCGAGACGGCTACCGGAGTAACCCGTTTCCAGATCCGTGAAGAAGACTTCCGACTGCATACTACCGATACATCATCGCGTTGGTGTGGTTAAAGGGTTTGTGAACACATGTCCACATAGTGTCATTATTGACGGAAGAGTGTACATGAAGTCACATGAGGGACAAACGAATCTACCCAATGTCACTTTCTGGGTACAGTTTTAAATCCTAAAATCCGATTGACTTACTTCGTGGCGGGATCTCCGTCCGAGGTGACAGAATGTACAGTATGAGTCCTTACTCAGGCGAACTCATCTCCGATGAGGCTTGCATGAAGAAGTACAACGAAGAGAACCACTGGGGGCTTATGGTCTCCGTGGATCTCGGTGAATGCGATCATGAGAAGATCAGCAGTGGGGAAGTCATCACCCAATTCGCGATTGATCTTGCGAATTACATCGAAATGAAAAGATACGGGGAACCGATCGTCGTACATTTCGGGGATCATCCCAAGGTCATGGGATATTCCCTCATACAATTGATCGAGACGTCCCAGATCTCCGGACATTTCGCGGAGGATACCGACAGGGCATTCATCGATGTGTTCTCCTGTAAGCAGTTCCTTCCGGAAAAGACCGCAAAGTACTGTATGGAGTACTTCGGTGCCAAGAAGATGGAATATTCCATCTCGTTCAGAGATATCTGAGATTCATATGCCGCTTCGGCGGCTTTCAAACACCATTGTTCCATCGCAATGATATCCAAATCGATGAGATTCTTTGTCAAGAGTGCAGGTCCCGGGCTTGTAATACAGGAGGCCATGTACGGTTTCATCATGGCCCTGATATTCGTAACTGCCACGAGGTTCGGTGTGTTCGGGGACATATCCAGGACGCATCTTCTCATGATGATACTGGGTATGAATCTCACATGGGGTGCCATAGATATGGTCGTGTTCTACTTGGTGGACGAAGGGGAACATTACCAGATGCACCGTTTCCTTCAGACGAAGGATCCCGGGTTGTATTCGGTGAAGGACCTCCTCGATGAGGATTTCTCCGGGACCGTGTTGGATTCCATGTACGAGGAGGACAGGCAGAGGGTATACGATATCGTATTGTCATCCGAATATGTGCCAGATGATTGTTATATGCAGAAGAGGAAGGAGTTGTTCAAGAGCGCTTTCGTCGCTTTTCTGGTGACAGCGTTGACCGTTGTACCCTTCGCTCTGTGTCTTCTGCTCATCCCGGATATGAAGGACGCATTGCTGGCTTCCGCCGTCATGGCATCCGTATGTTTGTTCGGTATTGGCTACAAGATGGGTCCGTATCTTGGCAAGAACGGGATGCATTTCGGTTTCGCCATAGCGGTGGTGTCATTGGTGATCACTATCGTGGCCACGCTCACGGGTGGATGAAATCCAACATCCAGAATATCATATTGTCCTATTTCCACTACATTATCCTAGGAATAGAATAGGCAACATCCTTTATCCTCTTTGTACAATTATTACTCAAAAGGGTTATATTAGCACTTGGGAATGACACATTGATAGGTATGGATAACAAGCTCTTTGTGACAATCATTACAGTCGCACTCGTCATTGCAGGTGTGTCCACTGCTGCATTCATGTACGATGCAGGTGATGGAAACACTGATGATGAAGGTAAGTACAACATCATAGCAAGGGTCAACTCCCAAGGTTCAGGATTCTATATCGGTAAGGATGTGTACACCAATCTGATTGATGGAATCCCTGCGAGGAATGGTGTGGCATTCTTTGAATCTGATTACACAGTTTCTCCGAGTAATGCTGCCGCATGGGACAAACTTGTGTTCGGAACGCCCGGGACCTCCAGTATCCAGCATACACAGGTGGCTGAGCTCGCAAAGACAATGGATCTCAAATTTGAGTTATATACAGATGGGATGACGAAGGTCTCTGGTACACTTTATTACGATTCAGGAATCAACACCGCTGAGAAAGCTAAGGCAACCACCACCAGCATCGATGGAGGTATCATATGGGAGCCACAATTCCAGTTAATCGTGGGAGATTCCTCATCCAAATTTACAACTTTGGCTTTGACTAATCAGGTCTTCCCTGGACATACATGTTGTGTAATCGCAGGAAACACCAAGTTCATGTCCAACAACGAGCTTGCGACTGAGAAGTTCCTTGCAGGATATGTGAAAGCGGTTAATGATGTGAGAGTACTTGCTACAAACCCTACTGCTGAATTCCTTGACTGTGTCAAAGATAATGTTACAGGTCTTTCCAATGAAACTGACATAAAAAATGCTTTGGCCAACATCACATACCTATATGACGATGATGGGGCTGTATTGAACACTGGAAATCTCGATCTTCTCGAAGAGGATATTGCAGGTCTCGTGAAGAGTTTGCAGGAGATTGGTGCCCTCAAGTACAATATCAGTAACCCAGAGTTGTTCGCAGAGGAGTTTGTTACGCAGACATACCTCAAGAAGGCCATTGCAGGCGATCTCGAGAACAAGAACTGCGGTAACATCAAGGTCGCTGTAATCGGCGGAGATATTCACCAGATTGCAATCCACTGGGCTATAGAGAAGAACTACTTCGACGGTGTGACTGTCACTACTGTTCCACAGAACAACGGTGCTGGAGTTGCGACCGCCCTTCAGAACGGAGAGGTTACTTTCGGATTCCTTGGTGCACCTCCTGCGACAATTACCACCATCAACTTTGGATACATCTCGGCATAAGGCGGTAATAGTATGGAACTGAAGTACGACAAGCACAACAAATACCATCGTATGGCTAGATCGGTATTGGTCACAGCCCTGTCGCTATGGTTATTTTGGTGGGCATGGTTGATGATTGCATTGTTCTCCAGTAGTGTAGCCATACCGACCCCTATGGAAACATTTGCGGCACTTTCCGACTTCCTCTCTAATGGGGATGTCATTACAGGAAAGAGTGCATGGGACTATATCTCTGCAAGTTTGATTAAGTTCCTTGAGGGATTTCTGTTGGCATTTGTTGTTGCAGTGCCACTTGGTTTGGTTCTAGGAAACTTCGCTCTTCTTAGAGAGCTTGCTACGCCTATTATCGAGGTTCTTAGACCAATCGCACCTATCGCATGGGCGCCTATATTCATCCTGTTGTTCAGATATCAGTTCGGAGCAATCCTGGTCGTCTTTGTGGGAATTTTCTTCCCGTTGTTGACGAACATCATCTTCGGTGTTCAGAAAATCGATAAGACTCTGATCGATGCCGCCAAGACCCTTGGTGCGAGCAATCTCCAGATATTCATCAAAATCTTGGTTCCGTCTACCATACCTTACATCATGAATGGAATCAAGGTTGGATTAGGTATCGGATGGATGTGTATCGTTGCAGCTGAGTTGTATGCGAACCCCCTTGGAGGTATAGGGTTCTACGTTGCCAACATGATCACGTACAGTGCATACCCAGAGGCTTTCGCAGGACTCGTTATCATTGCTGTGCTCGGTTTGATGACAACTGGTCTTGCCGATTTGCTTCATAGGAAGGTCTCCAAGAGAATGGGAGTTGATGCCTAATGTCCGGAAAGATCAAGATTGAGGGTAAGAGGTACAGTTCCGCCGATCGTGTAAGAGCGGATAGGACCGATGAGCTGTACAAGCACATCCCTGAGGGTGAGACGCTGATGAAGATCGATGGCCTCCGTGTGGTATATCGTACGGATGATTCCGAGACTGTCGCAGTGGATGACTTCACATTGGATGTCAAGAAGGGTGAGTTGATCTCCATCATCGGACCGTCTGGTTGTGGAAAGACCACAATTCTGCGTTCAATCGCAGGACTCCTTCAGCCTACAAGTGGTAGAATCACCATTGGTGACAATGAATGTACCACTGCAGGTTCCGATAGGGGAATGGTGTTCCAGGACTTCGCTCTATTCCCATGGAGGACCGTCAAGCAGAACGTGGCATTTGGAATGGAGGTCGCGGGCGTTCCTAAAGAGGAGCGTGAAGAGAGGGCGATGAAGTACATTCGTGCCGTAGGTCTCGAGAAGTTCGCAGATTCACGTATCCACGAGCTTTCCGGAGGTATGAAGCAGCGTGTCGGTATCGCACGTGCGCTCGTCATGCACCCAGCAGTCATCCTGATGGATGAGCCCTTCGGAGCATTGGATGCACAGACCCGTAACATCATGCAGGAGCAATTGACGAAGATCATCACTCATAGTGAGAGAACGATCATCTTCATCACACACTCTGTCGATGAGGCATTATTCCTTTCCGACAGGGTGGTGATGCTCTCTAAGCGTCCTGCCACCATTAAGGAGATCATCGATATCCCATGGGAGAGACCCAGGGACCGTGCATCCCCCGAGTTCACGGCACTCCGTAAGAGGATCCTCGCCGAATTGGAGAAGGAGAACGTCATGGAGAACTGATGCGGGGACGAAAGTCCCAGCACAGTTTAACTATGACCCATGCATTAGTGATGGCTATGCAGATACACGTGTTGGGTGGATTCCTAGGAAGTGGAAAGACCACTCTTCTGATGAGGATCGCCAATACCTACATCCGTGCCGGTAAGAAGGTAGCGGTGCTAGTCAATGAGATGGGCGATATCGGTGTCGATGGTGCCACACTCGCATCCGAAGGGTACAACACCACCGAACTTCCGGACGGTTGCGTATGTTGTTCCCTGTCCGCTGAACTCCAGATCGCGATCCGTAATATCAGGAGGGATCTGGAGCCGGAAATCATGTTGATCGAGCCTACAGGACTTGCAATCCCTACGAAGATCCTTGAAGCGATCGAACAGATCCCCGGCTTTGGAGATTATGATGCGGACATCATAGGTGTCGTCGATCCGGTAAGGTTCAGATTGTTCGTTACGAAGAAGGGTAAGTTCATGACCGAACAGCTTCTCGGTTCATCCATAATCATGATGAACAAGATCGATGTGGCGCCTGCCGAAGAGATCGAGTTCACTGAAGCATGGGTCGAAGAACATGTATCAAATGTTCCAGTCAGAAAGGTCTCGGCCCTGACGGGTGATGGTATAGAGGGAGCTTTGAAGGAGGTATGCTTGTGAGTACGTTCAATTCCGCTGAGGAGGCGGGTGGTATCGCTGTCGGTATCAATGGGGAAATTATCGGATTCAATGCCGATGTGGAAGCGAGGTTGGCACATGTCCTGATGGATGTAGGTAGATGGGTCGAGAAGGAGGCAGGTGCATTGATGGGTCACATCAAGACTGCGGTCAGTTCCGATTCCGCCACGGTCACGTTGAATTTAACAGATCTTAGAGAGGGCGTACTTTTCCATGGAAGGGTAAGGCCAAGTAAGAGTGTCAGATTCTCATTCATGGCCGCTGTGTTGGATGTGGATGAAGACCGTTTGAGACACACCGTGCTTCACGCATTGGATGACTCTGGAATCAACATGGTCCTTGAGGGTGGTGTGACGCCGCATCATCACCATCATGATCATGGATGCGATTGTAGACATGATCACCATCATGACCATTCACATGACCATCATCACGATTGCGGCTGTGGACATGATCACCATCATGACCACGACTGTGGATGCGGTCATAAACACTGAAAGCTCTTACAAACGATCTCACGCAGGAGCCTCATATTCTCCTTGTTGTTCGATGCGAGGACGAGGTCCCTGTGTCTGAGATTGGCCTTACCTGATATTCCTTCTACGGCCCCTCCCGCTTCATTTATGATGGTGGTAGCGGCCGCATGATCCCATGGGTACAGGATCGGTTCGAAAAGCATTTCCACCGAACCCTCCGCTATCTTACAGAGTTCATATGCAGCTGCGCCGGTTCTCCTGATATCCTCACAGATTCCATAGAGTTCTTCGGACACTGCGAATGCCTTACGAGAACCGCTCTTATCGTATGCTCCCCAAGAGAGGCATACTATGGAATGTTCGAATGTTCTGTTGGAGGCATGGATCCTCTTTCCGTTAAGATATGCCCCCTTTCCCTTCTCAGCATAGTATAGCTCATCGGTGTATGGGTTGTACACTACACCGAGGATAGGATCATCGTTCCATGTCAATCCGATGGATGTGACACTTGCCGGAATGTGTCTGATGAAGTTCGTCGTACCATCGATTGGATCGACTATCCAGCAATATTCGGAGTCGATGTCGTCATAGTCGCTCTCTTCGCCGATAAATGCCGATCCCGGAAGAAGTGTCAGTAATTTCTCTTTGATGAATTCCTGAACAGCGACATCCATGTTGGTCACATGATTATCCTTGGAATCCTTGTCGGAGACCTGTATGTCCTTGCTCTCCGCCATCATGCGGCCAGCTTCCTTCGCTATGGAGATAACATCATCGATCAACATCATCATCGTACCTATCGGACAGAATATAGTGCGGGGGCTGGGATTTGAACCCAGGAACCACTAAGGACAGGATCCTAAGTCCTGCGCCGTTGGCCAAGCTTGACTACCCCTGCACGATTCGGGTTATTGTGTGTTTGGTTATTATGGATATCGGTGTTGTCCAAAAATGACCTATTTATACGTCCCAGTGATTAGGTCTGTAAGGTGATCTTACGAACGTCGCGTATATGGTCCTATTGATACTGTTCATAATCTACGTACCCATCTACATCTACGTTCGTAAGAGTGAGAAGGCCCATGAGGCGGGATTCGTCACATGGGGTCCTACCATCATGATCAAGACCAAATGGGGTCTGGGCATGATGGATCGTATCGGTTCTCATAGAAAGTTATGGAATGTATTCGGTGCCTTCTCTCTGTTCGTATCGTTCCTGCTGATGGTCACCATAGTGGCCATTCTCGCTATCGATATCTCCTTGCTTCCGGAGGTCATCGCGTCCGGTACTTCGATGGGAATCGAATATGCATTGGCCATACCGGGTCTCAATCCGATGTTGCCTTTGGTGTATGGTATCATCGGTCTAATCATCGCGATGGTCGTCCATGAGCTCGCACATGGTATCCAATCCCGTGCGAACGATGTCAAGGTGAAGTCATCCGGTATCCTCTACGGTGTGGTGCCCTTGGGTGCATTCGTGGAGCCTGATGAGGAGGATGTGGAGAAATCCTCCCGTAAGGCAAAACTTCACCTCTATGCTGCAGGGATCACGACCAATTTCGTTATGGCATTGGTCCTGTTCACCGTGATGTTCGCATCCATCAACTTTTGTGTGACATCCGACTACGAGGACAATCCTGCAATCTATGCGGAGGCCTATGACATAGGTATTCCGGTCTCGTCGATCATAACTATGGTGGATGGAAATTCCATCGATGACTATTCAGAATTCACATCCTACCTGAAGGCGAACGGTACCCCTCAATTGGATTCATATGATGTCACGTATCGTACGGAGGATGGTACGTACACCAAGTCCGTGGAACTCGGTGTGTATGTGACAACGTTGGTTAAGAACTCGCCAGCGCATGAATCCGGTATACCGATAGGGTCGTACCTGTTGTCCATGAAACCCACTTCATCGTCAGAACCTGCTACGGTGATACAGATCCCTACCGATTTTTCAGAGTTTATGGGTTCTACCGCGCCCGGCGAATCCATCGATGTATTGTATTCTTACGAGGGTGCGGAACATACGAAGACGGTGGTCCTTGGGGACAAGGACGGTGTCGGATTCTTCGGAGCATCCGTTTCACTTTCCGGAATGAGCATCACCACTCCTGAAATCTTATTGGACACCGGAACGAATCCGTTCTACGGTAGGTCCACGATCACCGAATATGCGCTTGGGATCATATCATTCATCGGAGCACCATTCAATGGATTCTCGCCAGTTCCAGAGAGCTGTATCTGGTGGTACGATTGTACGATCATGGATGCGGATGTGTTCTGGATCCTGATGTACATCATATATTGGACATTCTGGTTGAATCTGGTCCTCGGTGTGTCCAATGCGCTTCCTGCGGTACCTTTCGATGGAGGGTATCTGTTCCGTGACGGTATCGATTGGATATTGGAGAAGTGTGGTGTGTACGAGGTCGATAAGCGTCAGAATCTGGTCAACGTGTTCACGAACTTCACATCATACATGATGTTGTTCGCTATGTTGTTGGTCCTGGTAGTCATAGTCCTGTGATGTCGTTGGATCCATCCAGGATTATGCGTTTGGCCCAGGCCAACTTACGTTTCTTGGTCTCCGGATCGGAACCGTCCTTGAGGGAAGGCGTATCGAAATCGAATCCTCTCAATTCGATGTTCCTTGCACCGAAGTGTCTGCATATGCATACCGCACGGTCACCATCGGTGAATCCTCCATAATTACGGATCACATTGTCGGGGGTGGCCTGAGTGGTCAGGATGACAGGACCGTGAAACTCCTTGGCATAGTCCATGACCAGGTCGGAATTGTCACCATGGGCGTGTATGAACGTTATGGCGCCCTTCGCGGAAGCATCGATCTGAGATTGTATATCTCCATCGAGGTCGGTAACCACTATGTCTGGTACTGTGTGATTCATGACTATTTCCGTGGCGGAACCTGCAGATACTATGGTCTTATCCTCGAGGTCGGAGAGGTCGGGTGAGGCAGGGCCTATGACCGTCACAGGCCTTTTCATCAGATCGTATACACAATCATCCTCGATGAGGTCAGCCATCTGCATCAGTACTTTGAGGAGTCTTGCAGTGGACTCATCGGATGAACGATCATACCCCATATCATCGAGGATCTCCTCATAGATCGGTTCCCATGAATCCCTGTCCATCAGATCATTTCCTTCTTTTTGTTGAAGTATCTTCTGAAATTGGACTGGAGGATGGAAGCCGAAACGGTCAGGATGATGCCCCCTATGAATTCCAACAGAATCGACATATTATCTACGGCACCATATCCCAGGATGGTGGATATGGTGTCGAGAAGTCCCTGTAGAAGGAATCCGATACCTATGACAGCGATTGTACCGACAAGGAAACTACGGTTGACCTTCTTCAGCTTGATGAAGTTATTGACTAGTTTGCCGATATCCCAGAACATGATCGCGAAGATTATCGGCCATAACGCGTTGACAGCGAATTCGCTGACGATGTACATCGGATCCTTGATCTGAGTGTCCCATATGCTGTAGATACCTACGGATATGCCGACGATGATCAATGCTAAGGAAAGTAAGGAGAATGTGATCGCTACGTTTCCGCTACGTATGTTCTTGACACCGTATTCCACATATTCAATCAACCTATCTATCAGTCCATATCCGTGCAATATCAGGAAAAATCCGATGACGAATATGACGATGGACCAGGTCTGTCCATATATGTACTCTCCATTGCCTGTGGCATAGAATAGGAGGACGCCCTCTATGATGAAGAAAAGACCGAGGATCATGAGGACCGAACCGATCGGTGTGAAGAACCTCTTCTTCTTGTCCGGATCGCTGATCATCTTGGCGAGTACATAGATCGTACTCTCTAATCCTGGGGCCTGTTTGACATACACCTTCTTAACGGAATCTATCGGTACGCGTGAGGAGATGATCGGATTGATGTATTCATCCTCTGCACCGTCACCGACGAGCATGACCCTTTGAGGAGCGACTTTCTCCAATACCTCTTCGAGTTGATCGATGACAATGGAATCTGATTTATGGCCGACGTTTTTGTCCCCACATATGAGTGCGATTTCCACGTCTCTTCCGTCTGCTTTCAGGTCCTTATACATCCTGATGGCCGCGAAGAGTCCGTTGACATCGGAGTCTTCCGGATCAGCGACTGCGAGCGCAGTTGCTGCCTTCATACAATGGTCTATACCGATTACCGGTGTGACGACACCTGCCTTGACTCCGAAATCATTGTCCCTGTCCACCGAAAGGACCAGGGTCTTTTCGTTCCTCACGATTGTTCAATGGCAACTATACATTTAACGGTTAGCTTTTTGAGTGCATACTTGTGACAATCGGATGGCTGGCCAGATCTGTTCAGGGACATACGTTTTATAGCCAGCAAGCCGATTACGGTTCATGCGCATCAAATGGCACGGACACGCGTGTTTTGAGATCAATACAGGGGATACGACCATCGTTCTGGATCCACATGATGGTAAGTCATTGGGAATAAAGACTCCCTCTGCAACAGCGGATCTCGTTTTGATGTCGCATGATCATTACGATCACAATGCCAGCCGTTCCATCAATGGTAACTTCAAGGGATACATGATGAAGAATGGCAGGTTCGAGTTCAGGAACATTCCCTTTTACGGACTCTCCACGTTCCATGACGATGACAGTGGTAAGAAGAGAGGTATGAACACGATGTACAGGTTCACCGTTGAGGGTATGACCCTCTGTCATTGTGGAGATCTCGGTTGTATCCCAAATCAGAAGATTATCAATGCGATAAAGGGAGTGGATTTCTTGTTCCTTCCTGTAGGTGGCATATATACCTTGGAGAAACCCGAGTTGAAGAGGTTCATCGAGATGGTCAATCCACGCATCATCATCCCGATGCACTATCGTTTCGGTGGATTGACGATAAACATCGCAAATGTGGATGATTTCTTGGAGATGATCCCTGAGGATTTCATAGAATATGTCGGAAACTCCATCGATATCACAAGGGATGAGTTGCCCGATCTGAAGGAATGTTGGGTCTTTGACAGAAGATGAATCGTGCTCAGTAGAGCACGAGTGCATCTTCCAGTTTACCCATCTCGATCGGTGTGGTCATATCACCGATCAATGCGCCTTTGGAATTGGCGAGGACACAGGCCGATAGTGAACGGCATCCGTGGTTGAGGGTCGTACGTACGGCCTCGACCTTGAGGACATCTTTGATGAGGTTCATGTCCTCCTCCGTTGCACCGGGGTGGATGGCAGCTCCCTTATTGGTGGCTACACATACGGATCCTACGGTGTTCAGACCTGCGATGGTTCCGCGTACACATTCAACGCCGAGTGCATCCTCCACCTGTCTGAGGGATGCATCGTCGATCTCCGGGTTGACTATCGCGCCGAAGTCGTTGACGAGGATGTTGTTTCCTGCAGCGTTGAGGTTATCGTAAAGAAGGGCCACCGGAAGGGCCTCACGGATGACCGCGAGCTCCACTTCCTCGGTGAGCCCAGATACGATGGCGCCATTGGAGTTAATCGCCATCAATGAGCCGATCACGAATGATCCGGACACGGATGTCTTTATTCCTTTGACACCAAGGGTCTCCTCTATCTCGGCGACGTATTCGTCACCGAGGTTGGAGGCTACGAATGCGTAGCTCTCGCTGACGCGTGAGTAAACTCCAAGGTTAGGGTTTCCGGCGAACTGCGAGAGCCTCATCATTCGAATCACTCCTGGTCGGGGAGGGTGACCTCGACAAGTCCGTCGTCGAATTTGACTGCCTTGAGGGTGATCTTGCTGGGGGGGTTCTGGATTCCTCTCTCCCAGATCTTCTCGTTGACAGCCAGGTCGATCCAGACCTTGTCCTCAGTGGACTTCATGTGCCTTGCCATGAATTCCCTGACTTCTTTGACGGCGCGCTTGGCCCTGCGGGTGCGGGGTGCGTTCTTAGCGGCCTTGAGAGGTACAGTAATGATCCTTGCGGTCTCTTCTGCCATCCTACTCACTCCTTAAGCTTGCTCATACGCCAGGACCTTCTCTTGGGGTGGCGCAGGAACTGTCTGTTCGTTCTCATCATGACCCATGCGGGGACACGGCGGTTCTGCTTGGTGGCCTTGTTAAGTCTGGCCTTCATTGCTGGAGGTTTAGTTGAACTCATGTTATCTCCTCTCGATGGTGATCTCCCTGTGTTGAGGGGCGATCTGCCTCAGGATGTTTCTGAGCATGTCGTCGGTGACGATACCCTGGAGTCTTCCGGACTGTGCGAGCTGGATGAGTTGCATCTCGACCATGTTGCACATCTCGGGGTTAGCTACTCTGACATTGGAGAGCCTGTCTCTAGCCTCTGGGGAAAGGATCTGTCTGAGAATCATCTGTTTCTGGATCTCCATCTGCTGGCGCCTCTGCTCGGCTGCCTGCTGCTGGGCCATGGCCTGCTGCTGGTTGTTCTGCAGTTCGGCCATTCTCTTCTGTCTCAATGCTTCCAATTCAGGGTCTTCCATGCTCAACACCTCTTCAGGCCTTCATCTCGTCGTAAACCTCTTTAGCGGAGTTGTCCAAGAGGGACATTCCGCTGGGGCTGATTCCACGGCCCTTCTTCTCAACGGAGACAAGGTATCCAGCTTTCTCGAGCTGCATCATGCACTTTCTTGCGATGTTGCGGCTTCCCTTGATTGCCCTGTTAGGCATGGATCCCTTGTCGGCGTATCCGCCGTACTCTGCTGCGAGCTTGGAGGATCCCATAGGACCCTTAACGTAGAGCTTCCTCAGGATGGCTGCGGACCTAGTGTACCACCAGTCCTCCTGTGCGGGAGCCTTCTCTGTGTGCCTGCCGGTCTTTGCGAACTCTGCCCATGCGGGTGCCTCGATTGCGTCGCAGCCCTTGAGCTTCTCTGCAACCTTGAGGATGAGTTTCTCTGCAGGAACGTCATAGACGGTTACCATTTTTATACCTCTTTCAACGCCCTACGGTGTCCCTTCGGACGTTAATGAAAACTCGTATGTAACATATGGTATATAAGCATTGCTAACTAGCAGTGTCTTGAAAAGATCGGCTCCCGCACGTTCGGTCAATGACCCCCGTACGGCCTGCAGACGTAATGTCCGCCACGGGCAGAAGAGGAGAAACCCTAATCTGACTAATCCGTACAGGTAGGATGTTTGCTTCTGTATATAATGATTATCGTCTCGATCACTTGGGGGATTCATAAATACCCATTATCCAATTATCATGTATGGATGGATTTCCCAGTTCTGCGTTCAAGGCAATATCTGATCCCAATCGTCTTAAGATTGTTGAGATGCTAAAGGGTGGGGAGGTATGTGCCTGCAAGATCCTGGAGGAGTTTGAGTTCACCCAGCCAACGCTGTCTCATCACATGGGCATATTGATTAGGGCGGGCGTTGTATCTTTGAGAAAGGATGGTAAATGGGCATACTATTCATTGAATGAGAGTGTCATCAAGTCTCTTTCAGATTATTTACGGAATCTTCTTTGATTTGATCGATAAACCTCACAGTCTTTTATATAAATTTACATATTTAAATATTTGAATATGTCTATTTGATACTATGAGCTTTTGGTGGTTTGTTCAGAATCAAATATTGGGTATGCAATGGTTGAATTCCCTGGTTGGGAAGATCCTCACGTCATTTGGAATAGATGTCACATCTCGTCTAGGTGGCAGTTTACATTTCTTCATTTACGACATTTTAAAGATTTTGTTGTTACTTTGGATGTTGATATTCATAGTGTCTTATGTTCAGAGCTATTTTCCGCCAGAGCGTAGCAAGAGGACATTGGCGAAATACAAAGGGTGGAAAGGGAATCTGGTTGGAGCATTATTGGGTACGATTACACCCTTCTGTTCCTGTTCATCCATCCCGATATTCATAGGTTTTACCAAAGCAGGTGTGCCTCTCGGTGTCACATTCTCTTTTTTGATATCCTCTCCATTCGTTGATCTGGCTGCATTGATATTACTTTCCAGTGTCTTCGGTATCGAATTGGCGATGTTGTACGTCCTTCTCGGGATCATATTGGCTATCGTGGGGGGTAAGATAATAGAAGGGCGTTTCACGGAAAATCACTTGATGGAGCATGCAAGACCATCATCGTTGGATATCAATGTCAGATGTTCCTGTTCATCGACCGTGATATCAAGTAATTTCGATCGTGTAAGATATTCCATGGGACAGGTCAAATCCACATATTCCAAGGTGTGGGTATACATACTGATCGGTGTAGCGGTCGGAGCATTGATCCACAATTGGGTCCCCGAGCATATCATTCAAACAATACTAGGTGATGGGAATCCCTTTTCCGTAGTCTTAGCTACGGTCGTAGGTATACCCATCTATGCGGATATCTTTGGAACGATACCTATCGCCGAGGCATTGTATGCAAAAGGTGCAGGTGTGGGTACAATATTGGCATTCATGATGGGTGTAACAGCGACCTCCATCCCATCACTGGCAATGTTGAAGGGTGTGTGTAAGACAAGATTGTTGATCGCATTCTTCTTAATCATACTGTTTGGAATATTGGTGATCGGATATACCTTCAATATCATACAACTGATATTCTGTTTATGATGGTGTAGTAGTGGGTGTGTCGGTACATTCGAGGGGGGAGTCATAGTTTGACCATCAATGATAAGAATGTATCCGACATAACCCTCCATGTGAGATATGTGGTCGCCATTACCGGTGCATCCGGTTGCATGTACGGTATACGTCTCCTTCAGACATTGCCCGGGGAGAAGATCCTAGTCATTTCAAAGATGGCAGAGAAGATCATCCCTCATGAGACGGGTATGTCCATAGAGCAGGTGAAGGCCCTTGCGGATGTGGTCTACGAGGATGACGATCTTTTTGCATCCATATCTTCAGGAAGTTATCGTTTCGATGCTATGGTCGTGGTCCCATGTAGTGCATCGTCCTTAGGAAAGATCTCGAACGGTCTTGCGGACACTTTGATCACTAGAGCAGCGGCTGTGGCGATAAAGGAGTCTCGTAAGTTGGTCCTCGTTGTGAGGGAGACTCCCAAGAGCGCAATACTCCTAGAGAATGAACTCAGGCTTGCCAGATGTGGCGTATGTATATTGGATGCGAATCCCGGGTACTATTCCAAGCCACAGACCGTCGATGACATCATAGATTTCGTTGTCGGAAGGTGTATGGATCAGTTGGGTCTGGATCACGATCTGTATTTGAAATGGGAGTGATCCACTCACCCATTCTAGTCATCGTACGAATTTACTATAATTGTGTACGATGTTACTCATCTGATATGGTTGCAAAACCCATCGTCCTGTCAGTGACCCTCGTGATGGTCATCATGGTAGCGTTACCTTTTGTATCCCGCGTATGACACATATTGCAGGTAGAACGTAGTTCGCCTCAGAGTAGTTTCCTGAATGCGGCAGGATGCTGGACAAGGGTTAAAAGTGGTCTTTCAATTGTTTGAAGCGACCAAACCCAAAC
>SUSY01000043.1 GCA_015063185.1 Thermoplasmata archaeon | reverse complement strand
GGGACAGACTGTTGCTGCAGGTGTCTGCATCTCTGTTGACAAATCCTGAAGGGAATAACGATGTCTCAGCGTGCAAGAATATCACTCAGCGGAACCAACTCTGCGCTTGTCGACGAGGTCTGCTTCAAGATCAAGGAGATTTCGCAGAAGACCGGTGTCGCTATCCGTGGGCCTGTTCCACTTCCCACAAAGAAGTTGAAGGTCCCCTGCAGGAAGTCCCCTGACGGTGAGGGTAGTGAGACCTGGGATCGCTGGGAGATGCGTATCCACAAGAGACTCATCGATTTGGATGCCGATGAGCGCGCCCTTAGGCAGCTCATGAGGGTACAGGTACCTGACGGTGTCCGTATCGAAATCGTCCTTCGCAACGTCTAAACGATTTAATTAAAATCCAGCCGGGGGAAACCCCGGCGTTCAATTTTAATCATTTTCTCTATACTGTTAAATCTAGGTTTCGTCATGATTCCTCTATGAGAAGTGACGACGTCAAAACCGGTGTCGACAAGGCTCCTCAGAGAAGTCTTCTCAGGGCCTCCGGTCTTACGGACGACGACATGAAGAAACCCTTCATCGGTATTGCCAATTCTTGGAACAATGTGGTTCCTGGCCACATCCATCTCAATACACTCGTGGACGCTCTGGTTGAAGGAATAGAGGAAGCTGGAGGCAAGGCCTTCGTCTTTGGAGTTCCGGCAGTGTGTGACGGTATTGCCATGGGTCATGAGGGTATGAGATATTCTTTGGTATCCAGAGAGACAATCTCTGATTGTTGCGAGATTATGTGTCAGGCCCATAGGTTCGATGGTTGGGTCGGAGTTAGTAACTGTGACAAGGTCACACCAGGGATGTTGATGGCCGGCGGAAGGATGAACATCCCGATGATGATGCTTACCGGGGGCGCTATGGAGGTTGGAAAGAATGGCGATGAGTCTCTCGATCTCCAATCCGTTTTTGAAGCGATCGGGCTGTATAATACTGGAAAGGTAGACGAGGATTATGTGCGCACTATAGAATGTGCTGCATGTCCGGGACAGGGTAGTTGTTCTGGTTTGTTCACTGCAAACACTATGGCATGCCTTACCGAGGCTATGGGTCTTAGTCTCACAGGATGTGCGACGGCTCTTGCAATCGATCGGAAGAAGGTGGATTTAGCTAAGGCCACAGGAAGAAGGATTGTCGAACTCGTACGTGAGGGTATCAAAGCAAGGAACATCGTTACCTTGGCATCCATCCGCAACGCAATCAGGGTCGATATGTCCATCGGAGGTTCCACAAATACTGCCCTTCATATTCCTGCCATCGCCAGAGATTTTGGTCACAGAATATCTTTGGATCTGTTCGATGAGATCTCTCGTACCGTTCCACACATCACCAGTCTTCGTCCCGGAGGGCCTTATAGCATAAGGGATCTGGATAATGCTGGAGGAATCCCGGCGGTTCTGAAAAGGATCAGATCGGAATTGGAGGATGCACAGACAGTCAATGGTGTATCGATATTGGCGATCGCGGACGCGGCAGAAGTCAGGGATGAAGTCATCCTTCGCCCCATCGACGACCCATTCCATCAGCAGGGAGGTATCGCCGTTCTAAAAGGAAATCTTGCACCAAAGGGGTCGGTCATCAAGCAGGCGGCCGTAAGCGAGAAGATGATGAGGTTTACTGGAACGGCTAAGGTATTCGACTCTGAGGTCGATGCGATCAAGGCTATATCCTCTGGCAATATCGTGTCCGGAGATGTTGTGGTCATCAGGTACGAAGGCCCCAAAGGTGCTCCTGGTATGCCAGAGATGCTTTCTCCAACCAGTATGATCATGGGAATGGGTCTTGGAGAGTCCGTTGCGCTGATCACTGATGGAAGATTCTCTGGAGCTACAAGGGGTGGTGCGATTGGACATGTCTCTCCAGAGGCATTCGAAAAGGGCCCCATTGCAGCCCTGAGGGATGGGGACATAATCGACATCGATATCCCTGCTCGTAGTCTGAATGTCAGACTGACTGATGAGGAGATTGAAACACGTCTCAGTGAGGTCATTGTGCGGGATAGGGAACCGATCGGTGTCTTGAAAAGATATAGACAATTGGTCTCTAATGGTGCAGAGGGTGCTTATCTTGAGTGAATTACAGTACAATATGTTGGTGCCTGACAGTAAGAAATCCATGTATGTATCTCATATTCTGATTACGATTGCAATTCTGGCTGTTGGGATATTTTCCGGCGTATTCCTGATTGGATATTTCGCCGTTGCATCATATGTGATATTTGCATTGACTGCCATATTAGCAGTTTTTATGATGGTTCGTCCTGTACTTTATTATAGATTTTACAGGTACATCATTACTGATGATCGTATCGATACACGTCAGGGAGTCATCATCCGTACCCATACCGTCGTGCCAATCGAGAGGCTACATCAGGTGGAGGTAGTACGTGGTCCTATCAATGCCATATTCGGTCTTGCCAATGTCAGTGTCACCACTGCAGGAGGGGTTGCAAAGATCAAGTTCCTGGAGAACGATGTGGCCGAATCCGTAGTGAATGGGTTGAATGAAACGATCAACAACATCGTAAGGGATAGGAATTCAGATGCTTGAGACTCCCATAAGGAATCACCCTACGGTGCTTGTGGCTAGAGCATTAACCCTCGCATTCATTTTGGCTATGGTTTCCATATCATACGTGATGGAGGGTTTGTATGAATTCATAGTTCCGATGGTCGGTTTATTCGCTCTTCTGATGGTAGTGTTCGTTATATTCTGGGCGAAGACCACAATTTGTGCAACGGATATGGAATTGATCTCGGAGTTCAATTTTATCATGCACAAACATAAGGCCGTACCGTACAACAAGATCGCATCCGTCAATGTCGTGAGGACGTTGGTCAATAGGATATTCGGAACTGCCACCATCCAGGTCAACATCAACTCTGCCGTCAATGCCGCTCGTCCGGAAATATCGCTTTGTCTCAAGAATGATGTGGCAAACAAGGTCAGGGATGAACTTTCTGCTCGCATCTATGGTCTCAACTATACTTCTGAACAGGAGTACGTCTATGAATCGTCCATCCATCTGACGAACAGGGACGCGATCCTTCATGGTATCTTCGGGAACAGCTCTTGGTTCGTAATATCATCCGTATTCTTCACCTTACTTTCAGTAGTGGCCATCTTCATGGAGACGGGGGAGGACATGATTGGACTGATATCTACGTTCATGTTGTTCGCATTGTCATTCGTTATTCCCATGGTAGCTCTCATTCTAAGGTACTACAATTTTCGTGTGTATAGGTTGGGGGACACGATCTATCTGCAACATGGTGCGATACAGCTGTATAAGACCTCTTTTAAGGTGAACAAGATCAATTCTGTCCGTATTAAGAGGACGTTCTTCGCACGTCTTATGAACAAGGCCTGTCTCGAAGTGGATGTCGTTGGAATCAATGCCACACAGGACACAACACCTGTATTATGCATTCTGACTTCCATGGACAACATTCGCACGCTCATGGATGATGTGGTCCCAGATTTTATCTATGAGAAGGAGGGGAACAGACAACCAGGTTGTGCAGCCATCCCTTGGTTGATGAAAGCATTTTGGGCAACATGTGCAACTGCTTTGGTGTATGCATACCCGATGTGGTTCCTGATGTTCGAGGACGTATCTGTGCTTGAGCTCTCCGATACCAACCTTATGATATTGCGCCTTGTGGTGCTAGGCAGTTTCCTATTCCTAGCTTTCGTTTACTTCGCAGCCGCACACATCGGATTCAACAAGAACCGTTTGGATGTAGGGGAGAATATGTTCATGTTCGAGACTGGGATAGTGGACAGGGTCAGGACGATAATGCAGTATGATCGTGCACAGATTGTGGACGTGTACGCCTGGCCCTCTGCATACAGGCAAGGATTGTCCAGATGTAGGGTATACATGCTTTCCTCGTCCGGTCATTCCATAGCTGTGTCCGGATACTATCCGACGGAGGACTTGGAGGTCATCCAGAAAGAGGTCATGGAACGTATCAAAGATGGTAGGTACGATTACAAAAAATCTGTTTTCTAAACATTTTTGAGGTATCCTGATGTATATTTCAGGATACCTCACCAAAAAGTATATCTACTATAGGAAACTACAGGGTTATTAGTGGGCTGATAGATCAGCGGTAGATCGCTTGCTTTGCAAGCAAGATGTCGCGAGTTCAAATCTCGCTCAGTCCACCACTTTTTCATTTCTAATGGCGGACAGGGTACTTTGTCGTCCCATTCTAGGTAACTGCAATATATCCGAATCATTCTATCGTGGTCCATGGCTAAATCAGTCAGAGCATCACACATTCTGGTAAACTCCGAAGGAGATGCCAATAAACTCATCGCACGTTTGGAGAAGGGTGAGAAGTTTGAGGATCTCGCCAAGAGGTTCTCAAAGTGCCCTTCCGGAAAGAAAGGTGGGAATCTCGGTTGGTTCAGACCCGGGGACATGGTCCCCGAGTTCGACCAGGCCGCATTCTCTGCAGAGAAAGGAAAGGTCGTGGGCCCTATTAGGACCCAATTCGGATTCCACCTTCTGGTCGTCACCGACCAGAAGTGAAACCATTCAGCAGTCGTCGGTTCAGAATTTACCGACGACTGCCTTGATCCTTCTAACGCCAGCTGCGGAACTCTCTTCTTTCTTGATCTTGAATCCCTGGATCTCACCGGTGTGTGAGACATGGGGGCCACCACAGAGCTCTGCGGAGACGTCCCCTATCTTGTAGACCTTTACGATTGCACCGTACTTGTTATCGAACACTCCGATGGCTCCGGATGCCTTCGCATCTTCGACAGGCATCTCCTCGCAAACGACAGGGATGTCCTTCTGGATGGCATCGTTGACGAATGCCTCGATGGATTTGAGTTCCTCAGGGGTGAGTTTCCTATCGAAGTTGAAGTCAAATCTCAGCCTATCTGCGGTGATGTTACTTCCTTTCTGTCTGATGTTGGGGTCAATGAGCTCTCTTAGTGCAGCATTGAGGAGGTGGGTCGCGGTGTGGAGTTTGGTGGTCTCTTCACTGTTATCGGCAAGGCCTCCCTTGAATGTCTGTTCAGATCCAGCTCTGGACTTCTCCTGGTGTGTGCGGAATCTGTTCTGGAAGTCCTCCATGTCAACAGTGAGTCCCTTCTCTGCTGCGAGTTCTGCTGTGAGTTCAACAGGGAATCCGAATGTATCGTAGAGCCTGAAGACCAGTTCACCGTCCATGACCTTTGCATCGCCAGCGTTGGCCACCATCTCATTGAAACGTCTGAGTCCCTTTACAAGGGTTGAGTGGAACTTCTCCTCCTCTGCCCTGATGTTACGACAGATGTTATCCTTCTCTCTGATGAGTTCGGGGTATGCATCTCCGTACTGGTCCACAATCTTGGCACAGACCCTGTCCATGAACACCTCATCGTATCCAAGCTTGGACATGTTCCTTGCTGCGCGCCTGATGAGTCTCCTGAGGATGTATCCCTGTCCGACCTTGGCGGGAACCACGCCATCACCGAGGATGAACGTGGCTGCTCTGAGGTGATCCGCAATGATCCTGAAGTCTCTGATCGCATCCCCCTCGTACTTGCGTCCGGAGATCTCTTCGAGTTCAGCGATGATTCCGGTGAAGAGGCTGGTATCATAGACGGATTTCTTTCCCTCGGTGATACAACAGATTCTTTCAAGACCCATTCCAGTATCCACATTCTTCTGAGCAAGCGGTTCGAATTCTCCCTTATCGTTCTTGAAGTACTGCATGAACACATTGTTCCAGATTTCAGTGTACTTTCCGCAGTGACAGGATGGTCCGCAATCCGGTCCGCATTTGGGCTGCCCGTTGTCGTAGAATATCTCTGTATCTGGTCCACAAGGTCCAGTGACTCCTGCTGGCCCCCACCAGTTGTCCTCCCTTCCATAGAAGAAGATCTGTTCATCCTTCATACCATGAGACTTCCAGATCTCAGCTGTCTCCTCGTCACGAGGGATCCCCTCTTCTCCAGCGAATGCGGTGACCGCAAGTTGGTCATTGGTGAATCCCAAGTGTTTGGTGAGGAACTCGTGGCTGAATGCAATCGATTCCTTTTTGAAGTAATCTCCAAGGGACCAGTTTCCAAGCATCTCGAAGAATGTAAGGTGGCTGTAATCTCCGACCTCATCGATGTCTCCGGTTCTGATACACTTCTGGAAGTCAACGAGTCTCTTCCCCATAGGGTGCTTCTCACCAAGGAGGTAGGGTACTAGAGGGTGCATACCTGCGGTAGTGAAGAGGACAGTAGGGTCGTTCTCCGGAATGAGTGATGCGGATCCGATTTGTGCGTGATCCTTTGATTTGAAGAAATTGATGAATGCTTCTCTGAGTTGGTCTGCTTCCATATACGGTCAGCTCCTAATGTTCGCGGGTACATCTTCCTTATATTATTATCTATTCTTCCTCTCTTATATTATTATAATATATAGAGAAATGAATAACCGTTCATGATCGGTGATGCGCTCCATATGGATAAGGAATTGATGCGTATGAATCTCAGTATCCCTATCAAGCGCCGTACGATCATTGATTATCTGGACAATGGCGATCTCTCATACGTGACCCGTGATGGCAATCGTTGTGACATCGATTCCGCAGAGCTCGATGTTCTGGATTCCGTATGTACTGAAATCGAGAAGATGCGTGTAAGGTTGCCGATCCTTGTCTATTCAGATGCTTCCGGAGAAGGCACATCTTGGCGTGTGGATGGTATTTCCGATTCCGATGTGGTGGCGCGCATCCTCGGTAAGAACAAGAGGTTGCCAGGTTCACTACGTTTTTTCAATCCTGATCTTCATAAGTTGCGTAAAAAGTTTCCAACCTGCACATTTATTGTGTTTTCGGTTTGATTTTGTGAAAGGTTCTTTGGCAATCTATAAATATAAGTTGTGAGTAAAGGGGTAATGCGCGATGTAACCCATCGGGCGCCTTGAGTAATTCAAGGAGAGACGGGATATCCGGACGCTTGAAACGTCGGCCTTGTGTCGCAGTCAAGCTCCCGAGGTCATCGAAGGTGTTATATACCGAGATTGATACACGGGTTTGTCGGATATACCGACAACAAGTCATAGGAGATGCACCCGGCTAGAGGTCCTAGACCGGGGAAGAGACATAGGGCTCCGTAATGGAGGATGAGACGGAACAAAGCCCGATGATTGTCGATCATATGCAACCTGGACG
>SUSY01000042.1 GCA_015063185.1 Thermoplasmata archaeon | reverse complement strand
CTGCCCGGTAACAATGGGTTATCGTTGGCTTGAGCCGTGTGCGATGAAAGTCGCACGCACGGTTCTTAGAAGAGGGGGAGGGAGTAATCCCTCTTCCTTATTCGACTTGTATCCTTGGATGATACGTCAGCGGACTCGATGATGCATGTGACGTTCTACGATTCCGATGGAAATGTCTTTCAGGAATCCGATTGGACGTATCGTACAGTTCCATATTGTGTGGAATCCCCTTCCGCACCCGAAGGGATGAGATTCGTCGGTTGGAGTACGATATCCGGTTCCGATGCGGTCATGGACATACTGCCGGTGGAGTCGGACATTGGATATCATCCTGTGTACCTGCCAACCGATTCTGTGTATGGAGTGACCTTTGATCCCGAGAATGGTATCGACGAACCCAGGGTGATGTACCACGCCAAAGATTCCATAGTGACGATTCCGACCTTGGATGTACTGGGTTTCTCTGCGAAATACGATCATGGATCATTCATTCTGGATACTTGGATGCCTGAAAGTGGTCTGGAACAGGATGTCGGTTCCACGTTCATTCTATCATCAGATACGATGTTAGTTGCGGAATGGATCCGTTCGGTCGCAGTGACACCCGAATTCGATAACGACCTACCATCATCCATATCAATCGATCGTTTCGATGATTACACGCTGTCCGTATCATGCATATGTGTCGATGGGGATTCGTTGACCTATGAATGGTTCCTGAGAGGAGTTTCCGAAGATACTTCCCTTGGTATAGGGTCCATATTCCATGTCCCTGACACGATCGCATCTTTCCCGGGGACATATATTGTGTATGTACGTGCTACGAATCTCGATCGTTCCGCTGTCGTTGATATGTCGTATGCGGATTCCAACATGTGTTCCATTACAGTGGATGCTACATACCTTCTCTCGATCCATGGTACGGACACAATATCCGAACATCATGCAGGGGATTCTGTAGGGATCACATTTCCGTTTAAGGAAGGTCACGTTCTGGTGGATCTGTTGCTACCCGATGGAACCTCCGTATTCGATGACGATTTCTTGATCATGCCATCCTATGACGTCACGTTGAAACCTGTGTGGGAGAAGGATGTCTGCAGGATCGAATATAGGTCAGAAGGTTCTGTCACGGATGTCATGGATGTGACCTATGGGGAACTAATCTCTTTGTCCGCTGGTCCGATCAGGGGCGGATATGGTTTCTCTGGATGGACATGTCGTGGAAACACGTTCGATGCGTGTACCAATGTATGTGTGACATCGGATATGGTGTTCGAAGCGTGTTGGGTTCCGAACGTTCCCTCATGTATGGTGGATGGGGTCAGGTACGAGGGCGATTCTGTCGTGTTGGGTTCGGAAGGCGTATTGTATTGGTATGATCAGGATGGTATCAGATATCTGCCCGGAGAGACGGTGGCTGTAGAGGATGGTCAATCTTTCTTGCCTATAAGGTCGTAATAATGATGGTCTCCCTCCGTTAGGAGGGGTGTGAATGTGTTTGGTGCGATCACTCGCACTTGGTCCATCCGCAGGATTTGCAGATGTTGCATCCGCCCTCGAACTTCAGTTCATCACCGCAGTTAGGACATGGGTTGATGATCTTCTCGGGTCCTGCGGCCTTCTCGGGTTCCTTGAGCAGACCGAGCTGTTTCTTCATCTCTGCTTCCATCTCACGGAGTGCATATCCGACGGCCATGGGACAGCAACTTCCTTTGCTGGTGTCCTTCTTGGTGGCGGAACGTACGGAGTACGATGGGCACGAACCGCAGCTTTGGAGCTGTCCGACGATCTCATTGATGTCACAACCGCTCCTTGCGGCAAGGGAGATCATCCTGGAGAGTCCGATCATGAAGTTGTTGCATCCTCCGGTGGATCCCTTGTTGAGGTATGCTTCCATCAGGTCTCCGGTAACGGGGTTGAAGAATGCTGTGCAATGCAGGCTTCCGCATCCGGTCATGAGCTTCCTCTTCTTTCCGATGACGTTATCGAGGACCTCTGCGACGACTCCTCTTCCTCCTTCATCGGCCTTAGGTTTCTTCTCCTCCTTGGTGGTGAGGATTCCGAGACGTTTGCATCCGTCCCTGAACACGGTGACTCCTTTGCATCCGATCTGCCATGCGTACATGTACAGGTCATAGACGTTCTCCTGAGGGAAGTCCTCGGTGAGGTTGACTGTGGAACTGATGGACGCATCTATGTGCATCTGCCAGGTTCCCTGCATGTTGAGTCTCTGTCTGTAATCGAGGTTCTGTGCGGTGACGAAGAATTCCGGGAGATTCTCATCATCGGTCATTCCGTGTTCGTCCATGTATGCTTTGACGACAGGGGTGTATACCTTGTGATATTCGTCGTGGTCGGACAGGGATGTAGTCCTCCTGACGTAGTTCGTAGCGAAGATGGGTTCGATTCCTCCGGAGATTCCAAGCATGGTGGAAAGTGTTCCGGTGGGTGCGATGGTCAGGAGCTGTGAGTTCCTGAGTCCGAACTTCTTGACCTCCTCGATGGTCTCCTCGGATGCGTTCTCCTGGAAATAGGGGGACATGAGGATCTGGTCGATGTTGCACATAGGGAATGCACCGAACTTCTCGGCAAGGCGTGCGGATTCTGAGATGGCGGTGTCGGCCATCATCTTACCGATGTCACCGCAGAGGTCGAGGGCCTCCTTGGAACCGTAGGTTATCTCCATCTTGATGAGCATATCTGCGAGTCCCATGATTCCTAGGCCGATCTGCCTCCACTGTGTGACAGAATCCCTCTGCTCCTGCAAGGGATGGAGGGGAAGTCCCTCGTCGAGGACGTCATTGAGTGCCCTAACACAGATGCGAACCGCCTGTTTGAATTCGTCAACCTGGAATTCCTTGTTCTTGACGAATGCGGCCAGGTTCATGGAACCGAGGAGACAGCTTCCTCCTGCGGGTAGGGGCTCCTCCGCACAGGGGTTGGTTCCCGCATATTCGAAGTTGGGGAATTCTGAGAGGAGGTTCCAGGAGCTTATTCTGTCCCAGAAGAGACATCCGGGCTCGCCGAAATCCCAGTTTGCATAACAGAGCTTGTCGAAGAAGGCTGCGGCATCGAGGTTCTTGTCGATGTGCTGACCGGTTTCGGGACGTTCGAAGTGCTGAGGGAAGAATTCCTTGTTACGGACGCAGTTCATGAACTCGTCGGTCATCCTGATGGACATGTTCGCCTTGGTGACCCTTTCGAGGTCGGTCTTGACAGACATGAATTCCTCCACATCAGGGTGTTCACAGGAGATGGAGAGCATGAGAGCACCTCTTCTTCCATGTTGGCCGATGAGTCCGGTGACCATGGAATAGAGGTCAGTGAAGGAGACTGCTCCGGATGTGACGGATGCGGTGTTGTTGATCTTTGCACCGCGTGGGGAGAGCTTGGAAAGATCAATTCCGACCCCTCCGCCATAACTGGATGTTCTTGCGAGTTTCTTCGCACATTCGAAGATGGATTCGATGTTGTCCTCCGGGGGTTCGACAACGTAACAGTTGGACAGTGTCACCTTGACACCGTTCTTATGGAGTCCACGATTGGCGAGGATCCTTCCACCGAACAGGAACTTCTGTTCGACGATCATCTGTCTGATATCATCGTCCCCCTCGGTGATCCTGTCGAGCCACTGGTCGAAGGTCTCTCCTTCGAAGCAGTATTTCTTATTCCAGATCTCGATTCCAAGGGAATTGTCTTCTCCTAGCCAATTCTCGATATTCATCTCGTGTTTCTCCTGTGTATCTACGATAGGGTCTCCTCTTATTTATGAGGTTATTCTCACACATTTCTTGTTATTATTATAGTATAATAATAGAGGGTGAGAACGACATGATAAGTGAAATCGTTTGGAAGTGGTTTCAGAGTCACTAGTTGGCATGTGTGACCGCGAAGAGGTTTGAGATAGCATGTGATAGTGATTCCAAGTGGTTTGGAAATAGCTAATTTTATGGATTAATGTTTGTTTTTAAATTGTTTGGAGGAATTACTGCGCAAGTTTCTTGCTGATTCCTCTATCGTCGATTTAGTATTTAATATGATGGATATATAATCCATCCATCACTATCCATCATGGAGGTATAATCCATCCAATACAATGTTATCAAGAAAATGATGCGGGGTCTCCCCCGCTTTTAGGTTTCACTCGATGAAGATTGCAGGCCTTCCGGGAATCGCCACGCGTGATTTGTTCTGGGGATCGTAGATTCCCTCGACGTCCGCATTGAGGATCTCGACGGGTGAGCCGATCTCCTGAGAGATGAATTCCGCTGCGGATGAGAGGTGTGCGGTCTCATCCAGTTCGATGATGGGGCGGAGCTTCTCGGAAGTGGAACGCATGTAGTCCGCCGCGGTCTTCTTGGCCAGATCGGACACTGCCTTTCCGTTCTTCCTGAGATCCTCCTCTGCCATGCACTTCTTGGTCAGCCCGGGGATGTCGAGCTTTCCTTCCTCGAGGAGGTCCGCTGCGAATCCGTATACCTTGTTCTTCCATGCGGATGCAGTGTAAAGGATGACCTTGGAGGGTTGCATACCGGTGACCTTGATGATCTGACCGGAATCCGCGATGACGTTCCTGATGAGGTCCTCTCCATATTCTGCGGTGGGCGAGTTGAGGCTCTCATCGTATTCCGGAAGTTGTGCCTCGGACACGAGTCCATCGAATCCTACAGACTCCCAGATCTCCTCTGCGGTGTGGGGTGTCACGGGCATCATGGCATTGATCCACATACGAAGTGCCTTCATCAGTGCGTTCTTGTTGTTTCCTCCCCTTCTGGTGTACCACTTCATGTCGTTGAACATTTCGAAGTAGGTCGTGGATGCGAGCTGCCTGAGGTCGTACTTCTCCATGGAGGTCCTGATGGTTCTGATGTGTCCGTTGAATCTGGAAACGAGCCACTTGTCGATTCCATTCTCCTCTCCATCGACTGCGGATGCAAGGAGTTCGTCCATCATGGATGTGATCCTGTCAAGTCTCTGTCTGTACGAGATCACAATGCTGTCATCCCATTCGACATCTGCGAAGGGGGATGCTACGTGTGCGTAGTAGAGTCTGAGTGCATCTACACCGAATCTTTCCGCCGCTCCAGGGATCGGCTGTGCACCCCCCTTGGATTTGGAGATCTTATCTCCTTTTCCGGTGGCCTTGTTCTTCTTACCTGTGACGTACCAGTTCACCATGATTCCGCGGGGCCACATCTCCTTGGGCAGGATCGCGGTGTGGTTCATCAGGAATGCGGGGAAGTGAACGGTCATGTGCTCCTTACCACCGAGGTTGAGGTCGAGAGGGTACCAGTAGAGGACGTCCTTGCGGATGGTCTCGACAAGCTCCGCATCGATTCCGGTGGCCTTGGATACGGATGTCGCGTCACCCTCGCCGAGGAAGACGTAGTCGAAGAACTCCTCGGTCATCTGCTCGGGAACGATTCTTCCGTCGTTGGCGTACATGGATATGGTGTAATAGATCGGGTAGAGGGTGGAATCCGAGATGGCTTCGATAGTCCACTTGTCATCCAAGGGGAACTTGGTTCCGAGCCAGTTTCCAAGACGTACGCATGCCCTCTCCCTGAACCAGTTCAGGACGCCATGTACGTTGTTGTAGTATTCTGTGGGGTTGATCTCCATGGTCCTGCAGTGGTCGCTGGTGGTGTCTGTGACCTTCTGGTCCCCATAGTTGATGAACCACTGGTCATCGATCCTCTTGATGTAGACGCGCTGTCCGCACCTGCAGACCACCTCTTCGGTGAGGTCGTGGAAGACGTCCGCTTCTCCAGAGTCGATCATCGCCTGCTTCATCTTCTGCTGGGCGTCGTCGACACGGAGTCCTGCGAAGGAACCGCAGTTGGCATTCATCTTACCGGTGTGGAATCCGTCCTTGTAGACCTGTTTCTTGGCATCCACCAGTTTGGGGTCTCCGGGCTCGGTGATTCCCATGTTGTCGATGATGGTCTTCGCAGGGAATTCCCCATATCCTTCCATGTCGATGATGGCGATAGGTTCGATCGCATCGATCATCTCCTTGCTGATTCCATATGATGTGACGAGTTCGGGGTGTTTCTTGATGTGATCAAGCGATATCCAATCATCCGGTGCGTCCGATGGGACTGAGGTGACCAATCCAGTACCCACATCGGGGTTACAGAATGTCGCGGGAAGGACAGGGATCTCCCTGTGGATCATCGGTGCGACGCACATCCATCCGAGCATGTCTTTCGCAGGGATCTTTCCGATGACCTCGATGTCGTCCATCTGGTAGGACATCTTCTGTGCCGCCTGAGGGGATACGATCCAGGTCTCGTCACCGTGTCTGAGTCTGACGTACTCGACATCGGGGTTCACCCAGAAGCAGACCTGTCCGTAGACTGTCTCGGGTCTGAGGGTGGCCGCGATGAGGTATTCATCGCCGTGCTTGAACTTGAGGAGGGTGTATTCCTGTGTCTCCGCGTTACCTCCTTTGGAGATGTCCGTCTCGGATGCATCGACTGCTACGGGTCCACAACCGGGGCAGGCAGGTGCGAAGTAGGGTTTCTGGATGAGGAGCCCTTTCTGGTGGAGCTTGCGGAACTGCCACTGGATGAACTTTCCGTAGTCCTGATTGAGGGTACAGGTGAATCTGCGCCAGTCTGCAAGGAATCCGAATCTCTTCCAGTATTCTTCCACGTATACGTTGCAGAAGAAATTAACGACGTTCATAGGCTCTGTGAGCTCTTCGAGCTTCTCCTCGGGGCATCCGTTCCTGAGGAGGTATCCGATGGTTCCGTCATCCTTGGTCTTATCCTCCTTCCAGATGGGGAGTTCCTTCCTAATCTTGTTGGCCAGAGAGATGGATCCGTTCCCGGTAGCGTGTGCTCCGACTGGGAAAAGGACGTTGTGACCGGTCATACGCTTGTACCTTCCGATCGCGTCGACATAGCTGAATCCTCTCATGTGTCCGACATGGAGGTATCCGGTGACACCGGGATATGCGAAGATGAGCATGAACTTGGGTCTGTCGTCCCTGTTTGCCAGGTTGAGCTCTTTTTTCGCCCATCTGTCCTGCCACTTCTTCTCCATCGCGCCATAATCAATCTTCTTATCGGTTTCGCCATATTCGGATGCCATATTCGGAACCTCTGTTTCTATAATAAGGAGCGGAACTGTCGGACTATATATTAACGTGTGGGCATGCGCGCGCATTAAGAGTGCACGCGTGTCGTACATAGGAATATATCCGTATGACGTATTGGAGGACATGTTGTCCCCCGGTCATACGGGCGGACGCTCCATTGCACCACATCGGGGTGTTAATGTAGGACAAAAAGGGCCTTTAGGTACTACTTTGTCCATACATTGTCGTACATTTTAAATACAGATAGGGGTATCGTATATTCAGCGGATAGGGATGCCCGCTAAACAAGCAGGAATGATGAAAATGGACGACGAGAAAATCTCACTCAGGATTTCCAAGGAGGAGCTTCAGGCAATCGATAGCTACCTCTCTGCACATCCGGAGCAGGGAAGTCGCTCGCTTTTCATCAAGAATGCGATCCGTGCAAGTCTGAATAGGGATGCTCAGGCGAGTGTGGAGAAGAAGGTAGAGGAGAATGAGGACAATGGTACCATCCGTATCAGGGTCCCTCCGTACCTCAGAGCATCGGTGGAGGTTATGGGGGAGACGATGTACACCTCCGTGGAGGATTACATCTGCTCACTCATCAGGAACGATATCGATGCTGACGGGCAGAAGGCTAAAGACGTCCGTGAAAGGGCGTACTTTGTGGCAACTTCGGGGATAAGCCTGTAAAAGTCTAACAGAAGGGATGGGAGTAGGGTGCCGACATTGTCGGCACCCTCTCTTTAAACCAATTAAACTACCAAGAGGTGAATGGGATGGACAATGTGATCATCGATCCGCGCGTAGCGGTCGTAGGTGTTGGGGGTGCAGGATGCAACGTCATCAGTTGTGTTTATGACGCAGTACCTTTCGCCGAGGCCATAGCTATCAATACGGATAGGGAATCGCTCCGTGATGTCAGAGCTGATAAGAAGCTTTACATCTGTCAATCCGTCACTAAAGGAGAGGGGACAAAGGGAGACAGTGTTCTC
>SUSY01000041.1 GCA_015063185.1 Thermoplasmata archaeon | reverse complement strand
GACTGTTCTCGATAACTACTATGGGCGCACTCCTATTTTGTAAATCATTGGAAGATTTTCCTAACCTGGTACGCAAAGCTCTTCGGATTATCAGATACAACGGAAAAACATCATCCAATATTATGAGAGATTCTACAGAACTTCGCGGATATGCCATAGCATTTGAAGAGATCGTAAGATTGGTGGATCACCTGTTACCTTCGAAGGAAGTATTTGTAGATGGGGTAAGACATTTAGAAAGGTATTATTCCGATATCGCATTCAGAGAGGTCGCCATGGATGAGAGAACCGTCGGAGAATACGCAGGATGCACGTTGACATCCGACATATTCAAAGACGGAACATTCGGGAGCAATGCTTCCAAGAAGGATTCCAAGAGGAGGGATCCGTTCTTCTTCCCGGAGAGCAAGGATACCACACATGCATCGAAGAACGACAAGGCTGACAACACAAAGACAGATATCGGTGATACGAAACGTGTCCAACAGAAGGGATGGGATGCACACGAGGACACGCCCCATATCGACGATAACGAAATCGTATCCAAGGTATATGACGGTTGTCGCAGGAATGACGCATTCTACGAGTTCGGAAGAATGTACATCGACAACGATGGAACGGATCCGAGACAGAGACACAGGACAAAGTACGGGAGCTCCAGACGTGACGTGCTCAGATTCATGGAAGAGGTGGAGTATCTCGGAGAAGCCACTCTGGACCTCCTCGACGATATGACGTTCGACCACCAGGAGAGGACGGCTGCACTCGCATGGTCGTTGTGTCACGCATACAGGGAGATGTGCGGATCCAATCTCAAACATCCCGATATCGATAGGTTGTGGCAGATCCTCCACAACTTCTGGAAAATCACCGACGACACCGATGATATGATCTGCGACCTGGCGGACAGGGATGTGGAGTATCTGAACATGATCAATCCGTGTTCAGGGGATATCCATGATACAAGCAGCAAAGGAACCTACAATTACATCGCAGACATGAATGCGGACACCTCCGATCACACCGATACCGAATGCGATGACCCAGATGAAATGGAAGGGACTGACAAAGGTCCCGAAGACATTATCCTGGAGATCGTCACCGGTGAGGAGAACATCGATGAGCCGGACGGTTCCGGAATCAGAATGGAAGAGATCCCAAGACCCGAAGCCATAATGCACTACATCGTCAACAAGACGATCCGCAACGGAAGGAAGGTCAAGGAGATCTCCAGAGACCCGATATCCAACAGAGCCAGCATCACCAACCACGAACGCTGCAGGCATTGCAGCGGAGACATCGATTGCGAGGATTGCGAGTGCTACGTACCGAGGGATTGACATGTCGATATTCGGTCGTAAAAAACACGGATCTGGCTCATCGAAGGAACTGATGGATCGCAGATATCGTTCCGAAAACGACCTCAACGATCTGGCACTCCGCTTAGATAGGTATGCCAACTCCATGGATCCGTACGAGTACGAGGACTCAGAGTATTCCATAAAGGAAGCTCTGAAGGATGTCAATGATCCAGAGAGATTGAAGGGAGTTATCGGATACATCGAGGACACCGAGGAACAGATGGTCGATCTCGATGACGAGGGCGTCAGATCCACCTTCGGATTCACAAGGCTCCAACGTAAGCACCTACTCTCGGATCTGAAGAAAAGATTCATCGATATCGTCAGGAAACATTGAATCATCAAATTATTTAGGTGGGGTAACCCACCTTTTATTTAACATCTGTAAAAGTTCAAAATTCAAATTCTGAAAAAGGCTTAGGATATGTTCCTTTTTCCTTTAATGCGTAATCAAGGATTGAATCTACTGTGTAATCCAAACCTATATTTTGTTTTTTAGCATATTCTTTAAACGTCTCAAGGTTATCTTTTTTTATCGTTCCATCAAATTTTGTTCTTTCATCAGAAACTATGCTTATTTTGAATTCTACATCATCACCGATATTTGCTCCAAGAAATTCGATTTCTTTCCCTATCCTAAATCTGCGGGTTGTATAGGTTACATTAGCCTAAGATGATCTGCCCGAATTGAGGCTGTCACGGATTCCAACAACATCATCCGTTACATGAGGCCGTACGACGGTAACGTCAACGACTCCGTGATGGATGCCGATACTATAGAATAGTTCGGGGAGAGGTTCTCCGACGAGGAACGTCGCGACATGATCATGGTTGGGGACTGTAAACTCCCCACGGCCGGGAACATATGCAGGATGATCGATCTCGGGATGGGTTTCGTGTCCAAGTGTGCCGAGAACTTCAAGGGCGATGTCAGGAACAAGGTTCTCGATTGGGCATCCTCTGCGGTGTTCCACAGGGTGTCCAGGAAAGGATTGCTGTTGACCGACACCCACCTGGATGTGGAGCTGACCGAGGGGAGGACCGAAAGGTTACGTTTCGTAGCGTTCCGTTGGGAGGGCAAGGTCAGAAAGGCCATCGAACGCATTACGGAGAGGGTGAAGGAGGAAGCGATCGGCTTCATGGAGAGGTTCTGCGGGATGAGGTTCGGTACGGAGAAAGCCGCCATGAAGGAGTTTGGGAAGCATTCCGACAGTATTCCGGACACCTACTCCTTCAGGGTATCCACAAGATTCTATGAGTCGATGTCCCCGGATTCCAAGGGGTGGTGGGAATTGGATCTCGTTCCTCTGATATCCGATTCCGCGGTGAGGAGGTTGGCGGAGAGGGAACAGACCGTCGTACTCGTCACCAACCTGGACCATCCTATATCGGAGGGGGAGGAACCACCTCCGATGTACAGGCCGAAGTCCTCATGGGATGTGGTGAAGCTCTATAACTCCGAATATCGGGTGGAGAAGTCCTTCAGGTTCCTGAAATCGGGCGTTGGCATGAATTCCGTGTACCTGCAGACTCCTTCCAGGGAGAATGCGATGATGTTCGTGCTGTCGATCGCGGTGCTCATATCCAATATCGCGGATGCGGTCTTCAAACATATGGATCTACGTTTGAAGGGCAGGACGTTGACCATGTACAACCTGGCATACGAACTGCAGACCACGATCGTCACATACTCCCGCAGCGAGAACACACTTCGGCTCATGGGTCCTGCCGATGTCACAGGCATGTACTTCACATACACGGATGCGCTGTGGATCGACCCACAACTCCTGCTCGGATATGCAGGAGAATGAACCCCCATGTTCGGCGGAGGTCATAGCGACAGCCATCGACTTATGATGCCACCTGTCGAAGTCACGACACAGTCAATAAGTAACGATATGATTAAATACAGTAAGCATAATAATAAAATATGTTCGATTTCTTTGACGACATAGATACGGAACTGTCTGCTTGCAATTGTGATTCGCAGTGTGGGCAGTTTGCTCATTGCTACGGCTGTGACAACTGAATGAAAACATACTAGCGTGGTGTTATTACGCCGATTTTGTTTTTAAGGGAGAGGGGATATTTTGGATTGTAACCTCTCTTTCAAAAAGTCCAGATATAACATTGTTTTACCGTATGATCAAAATCAAACCATAATTTACAACACGCTGTCAGGAGCTATAGGTTTGATGGATGTTGAGACTAAAATGCGTTTCGATACGGATAATTTATCTCCTCATGAATTTAATGTGTTTAAAAGTAAAGGCATAATTATTCCAGCAGACTACAATGAAAAAACCAAAGTTGATTCCGATAGAGTGGCTGGAATAATTAACAAAGGAAAAAAACATTTTAGAATCTGGCCTACATCTGGATGCAATGCTAATTGCTACTATTGTTTTGAAAAAGGGATAAAGGCAAATACGATGAATATTGAAACGGCCAATGGCGTTATAAAATACATCACAGGCTTCCTTCAACAAAATGATACTTTGGAGATTGAGTGGTTTGGCGGGGAACCCTTGCTGAATACAGAGGTAATCGATCACATCTCCAGTAAATTAATTGATGTTTGTAATGATTTAAACTGCAAATTCAGTAGTACAATTATATCTAACGGTTCTATTATTGATGATGCTATTGCTTCAAAAATGAAGGATAAGTGGAAAGTGAAGCTGATTCAAATAACTCTTGATGGATTTAGCAATGATTATGATTTGATTAAAAACTATAACAACAAAAAGTTGTATAATTTTTATCGTGTCATTGATAACATTAGGAAAGTAGCGGAATGTGGGATACATGTATCTCTCCGGATGAATTATGATACCACGAATTATGAATCCCTTGTTAAACTCATCAATTATCTTAAACACGAGTTATCGGAATATGATGATATTTATTATTATGTCTATCCGGTATGGAGTTCTTTTAACGAAGGTTCACGTGATTATTTTTATTCTAAAACAAAAGCGGACCTCAATATGCTTAAGTTATTCGATTTGATTGTGACAAATGGACTGAATACTCCCCGTCAGGTATCTAGACTTGGGTACAAGCCGAATCAATGTTTAGCATGTTCCGACAATAGTTTTACAATACTTCCAGATGGAAGCATCACGAAGTGTAGTGAAGCATTTTTTCAGGTTATTGGGAATATTAAAGAAGGAATAATTGATATTGACATGTATAATTATTGGACGCGTCGTGATTTAGATCAGAAATGCGTCGAATGTGAATACTTGCCAATATGCCAAGGCGGGTGTACAGCATCCCATTTTAATCAAATGCCTCAATGTTTTGGATACAGGCAGATTATTGAGGAAGTAATCAAGTGGTATGTAGACAAAATGATTGAGAAGAGAAGTCAAATAAACCTTAGATGAACCAACTTTTAGCATTAGTCCGATTGAGGATTGTTTTCCCATCGATTGTTGTCTGAATTCAGCCGATTATTGAGTTTGGAGCTATCATTTCCATTGATCTGGGTGCATTTCCGCCCGTTCCGTTCTCTTTTCCGTATCAACTTGAATTGAGCAGTCTCGCGCGCGAAAAATGGGGGCTCGATTTTTTTGCCTCTCCAGTCGAATATCGAGTAGGGTCCGATAGGCGGTAAGCCCATCGGTTGCCCTCTCACACCACCGTACGTACTTCTCGTATACGGCGGTTCGCCAGTCTGGTGTGTGCTTCCTCATACATCTCGAGTATTGGTGGGAACCCTTGTGATTCCAGGTAGCGATTGGAGAGAATGGTCTGCAATGGTATGAATGCAGACATATGCCAGACCCCATGGGCCCTGGCGTGCCTCAGGATTCCGTAAATGGCCCCTTTATTGGTAGATATCGACATGAGCCATCTGCGACGGTTCCTAGACGTCTTCTTCTGATGCCACATCTTGGCCCGCAGTTTCCTACGTGCCCATTTGGCCAAGGAATTGAACTGCCATCCTGTATCTGCGATGGAGAAATAGGACAACCATCCACGACAGTATGACGTCAATGCCGACATACTCTGTTGGACGGTCCAGCTGGACCCCTCGTAGAGGTATATCTTGACCTTTTCCCTGAACCGTTCTATGGACTTCCGATGAACCATGATCCCTACGATTCGTTGACCGTGTCTGTTCACATAGTCCGAGATCGTAAATCCCAGATACTTGATCTCGGTCGCCTTGGCAACCTTGCTCTTTTCCCTGTTGACATTCAGTTTCAGATTACCTTCCAGAAATCTGGTCGATGATGCCATCACGCGCTTGGCCGCTCTTTCGGAACGGACCAGAATCACGACGTCATCGGCATAGCGCCCAAATCTCATCCCCTTCTCCTCCAGCAACCTGTCGAATTCATTGAGATAGATGTTGGCGAGCAATGGGGAGAGTGGGCCCCCTTGAGGGGACCCCCGTAATGTCTCCTGTACCACACCGTCAATCATGACACCACACTTCAGGAACCTTTTGATTGTGATGAGTAGAGTCTCATCGTGGACGTTCCTTCTGATGATGTTCATCAACAGTTCATGGTTCAGGGTGTCGAAGTATTTGGATAGGTCCAAATCCACTGCCCAGATGTATCCATCCTTATAATCGTCCAGAAGTTTGGTTATCGCCTGATGGGCACTCCTGTTCGGTCTGAATCCGTAGCTGGATTCCGAAAATATGGGCTCGTACACAGGCATGAGTACCTGTGCAATCGCCTGTTGTACGGCTCGGTCGAGAACCGTCGGTACACCGAGGTTTCTCTCACCACCGTCTGATTTCGGAATTACGACCCTGCGGACAGGGGATGGTTTGTACCTTCCTGACCGTAACTGGTCGTAAATCTCGTTCCAATGCTCTTCTACGAACGTCGGTAACTCGGATGCGGACATCCCGTCCCCACCGGGTGCACCTCCGTTCGCAACGACCCTCTGGACTGCTTGATTGAAATTCTCCTTATCGAGAACCTTATCCATCAGGTCGGGTACGTTCAACTCGCCCCATGTATTCCGCAGAACCATGGCCCCCGCTCCCTCTGGTATATGAACTTCCAGTCCCCTCTCCTTCAGGTAGCTTTGCAATCTTTTCCGTTGACTTGTCATGATTCCACCTTCAACCCTCGGCGGGTCGTAGACTAGCGTTCAGCCCTTCCCAGAACCTCCATCGGGACATTCTTTGCGGTACTATGGCCTCGGCTGACTTCTCACTGTCCCCGCACACATCGTTGTGTGCGGACACCTTTGTCGAGGCAGGACAGTGAGACCTCCCCAGGTATCCATGGCCTCTTTCCCCCCATTAGTCTCCGCATATATCTTCAGGATTTCGTGAGGATATCGGACTTCCCTGTTTCTTGCCAGGTCATCCATCCTGAGCGACCTCGAATGCGGTTTCTGTACGTAGACTCGGGGTTTTGTCTCGGGCTTCCTTCAGCCACGACCCTCGCGGGTGCAACCTTGCCTCTGACTAACGGTTCCCTCCTCAAGGGTCCGTAGAGGACTTTCACCTCCTAGAGTCCACAAAGTAGTTTGTGGATGGGGTCCGAAGAACCCAACCATGTGTGCTGGGCGCACAAGAAGAAGGAATTACTCCCCCTCTTCTAAGAACCGTACGTGAAAGTTTCCCTTCATACCCTGAATCTGCGGGTTGTATAGGTTACATTAGCCTAGATGATCTGCCCGGATTGAGGCGGTTCGAGATCGAATGTTGTGAAGATCTCGCGTACGTTCTTGGATATGGCAGAGAGTCTCCAGTTGCCGGTGTTGCCTATGGCGAATACCGTGTTGAGCGAGAGGAGCAACTCATCAACCGTCATTCCGTTGACGGAGTCCTTCTTCGCTCTCGTGGACAATGTGTTCCGATCGTGTTCCCTCAGGACATTCGGGATATGGATTCTCATCATCAATGCTATGAACTTGATGAAGAAACGGCCTCTTGCACGTTCGACGTTACCTGCCCTGTTGCGTTTTCCGTCAAGATCGTTCTTGTAGACATCGAATACCTTCTCGACCCAATCACGAACGTCATAGGAAGTCATCATCTGTTCCCATGCGGTGTTCTTCGAGGATAACATGACGAACATACCCGCACGGTTGTCCGCGAAGGTGAATGCGTTCTGCTTGCGGATCATGTGCATGGATCTGTGTTCGTCCACATCATAATCCAGGAATCTGCGTACGAAGGACGGAAGTTTCGCATATGTCATCGCAGGGTCGTCGTGTCTGGTGTTCTCGAGTCTCAATTCGACATCGTTCACCATCGACATCACGGAGTTGATGTCATCCGATGCCTTCCTCGGATCGTACACTACGAACGCTTTCAATTTCTTCGATTTGGAGAATGACTCATTGTTCTTGGCGGAATCCTTGTGGTTCTGCGGCACATGAACGATGTATTCGCTCGCTCCATCCTCTGAATCTATAATTCCGACCTCGTATTCCGCATATTTGTATGCTGTACCGTTGTGATATGCGAACGATGAGGACAGATTCAATTCCTTGATCGCCTTGGTCATCAGTTTCTTGATGGGTTCCGATTTGACGTTGGAAGGCATCGTGAAATCCACGTCCAGATCCAACAATGCTGAGACGTTCCTCGCACTCTCGAAGCCACGATCCATGATCATCCTGCCCTGACAACCAAGTGTTCTCATATCCTCGATCGTGGATCTCATGATGCAGATGTCCGCAATCGAACCAGGAAGCATGCGGAACATCACAGGAATTCCCTTCTCATCGGTCACCATCGCGATGTTCGTCTGTTTCATGTTCTCCCCATCACGGTTGTGACCGAATTGGGACCAACCTTCCATGTCGGAGTAGGAGGAGATCGATGTAAGGTCCAGGGAGAAGA
>SUSY01000040.1 GCA_015063185.1 Thermoplasmata archaeon | reverse complement strand
CGATCTCCGCCACCCACCAAACATCCTCCATGGACCTGTCCGTCAGAACGGACTCGGCCAGTTCCAGGGCATCATCGAACCTTCCGAGACAACGGAGTATGTCCACGACCACCATCGTACCGGAAGGGGAGGGGTTGGCATCCAGAAGTATCTCCCCCATGGACAGTTCACGGAGCCTGCATCCCTCATCGGAAGGTTCGGTGTTGCGATCACGATAACGGAATATGCTGAGGATTCCACTGGAAGGAGGTACTTCTTCCGGAATATCATCAGCAAACCATGCCTCCCTCAGGTACATCGTACCTGCACGTCCATGGTCCCCGGATTTAGATGATAGGATCGCGAAGCATTCATGGAACCTCTCATTTGAGAGTGCTTCCCTGTACTCACTGCAATCCATGAAAGAAGGATCGATACCGTCGGATTCCGATATATCGGTGGAACAGAACCCACAAGTAGGACACCTTTGGATGAATCTACGAGATGGGTCTGCCCCCGAGTAAATCGGCCTCGTATCCATACGGCACCCGCGTGAGCTGTATGATCTCACACGTACCTGTTCGGATCCGGTCCCGCAAAGGGCGCATATCGAATGGACGGTATCGAATGTCGTCATCTCGATGCGTTCATTCCTTGACGGTGGCTTCAGCGGACTGGATGCACTTGGTCAGGACGGAGTACGCATTGATCATGTCGGATTCGCCGACGATGAAGATCGTGTCAGTGTGACAGCTGACGGTCTCCTCGATATTGATGCCTGCATCGGAGAGGTTCGTGATCAGGTAGGCGATGACTCCGCTTGTATCCACGATCTTCTCAGGGGATTTGACGGCAATCTCGACCAGATTCTCCCTCACCTTGATGATGTTGAACCTTCCGACGGTGTCCATGACCCTGTCCTTGAGCATGCGGTCGGCGATGATGGTGACTGCGGATGCAGACTGAACGCACTGCATGATGGAGTTCTCGTTCCACAGATCCTTGAACAGATTGTCCATCTTGTGGAGGACGGACCAGTCGTTCTTGGCTGTGACGATGCATGTCTTGGTCCTCATCTCGAGCCTGCTGTCCTTGAGGATCCTGAGGATACTGAGCTCATGGTCGGTGGTTATGCTGAGTTTGGATGCATAACGGCGACATGCGATCATGACTGCCTCCTCGTTATCGACCCCGATGTCCTTCATGATCAACCTGGCCAATGAAGAATAGTTGATCAGACCTTTAGCGACACAGTCCTTGATACTGGGATGCGCATCTATGTACAGTCTCGTTTTCTCTGCGAGGCTCTCCTTGAGCATGTTCTTGGCCATGAGTTCCTCATGTCCATATAGATATTTAATGTCTGAGGACGGACACAATTTCCATATTTAACTGGATTTCAGACAGGTGTGTCAACGTTGTTTACATGTACTGAATGGAGAAAACATGCCATACACCATGCGATTTTCGAGTCCATGAAAGTGCCTCTTACAATACGCTCATGAAAACTGCAATCATACTGTAAATACCCCATTAAAAAACTGCAATCTTACTGCAAATACCACATTAAAAAACAGCGATATATATCAGAACTACTATGACGTTACATGGAGCGCAAAGCGTACTCCGAGTTATTGGACTGGAAATCAAAAGGGAATCGCACCCCACTCATCGTTCTAGGATGTCGCCAAGTCGGTAAAACATTCTTGGCAAAGAAGCTAGGTGAGAGTGAATACGAAAGGTACGTGTACCTAAATTTCGCAGAAAACGATAACGACAGGATGCTTTTCGAAGGGAATCTGGATGCAAAATCAATCATTGACAGGATAGTCCTGTCAAAGAATGTAGGAATGATACCAGGAAAAACCCTTCTGATATTGGACGAGATCCAAGAGTGTGACAATGCATACTACTCTCTGAAACCACTCTCCGCTGATGGGAGGTTCGATGTTCTCGCTACCGGATCATTCTTGGGTGTGGTACTCGAGTCCAAAAGAAAAACGGATGAGCACAGGGTCTCTCCGATGGGGTATTGCAGGACAGTGATGATGCACCCCATGGATTTCGAGGAGTTCTGTTGGGCGATGGGGATCAACAAGGATCTCCTCTCAACAGTTTCTGAATGCATACGCACCCATTCCGAAGTGGATACGTACTACAACAAAATATTGAACGATCTTTTCAGAAGATACCTTGTTGTAGGAGGGATGCCCGCTGCCGTGAAAGCATACTCCGAGACCAACGACTACAGCGAGGTCATGAAAGTCCTGGATGACATCGTGACCATACTGAGACTAGATGCCGGGAAATATTCGAACAACGCAGATATGATGCGCATACACTCCTGTCTGATGTCGATACCATCTCAACTCGCCAACAACCGGAAGTCGTTCCAATACTATGATATCGAGAAGATCAAGGGTTCCGGTAAACGCCTCTATGGGACGTCCATATCCTGGTTGGAAAATGCTGGCATAGCACTAAAATGCAGGAACCTCTTGTCCGTTGACCCCCCATTGGAGAACAACATCGAAGAAGACACGTACAAACTATTCCTTTGCGACACCGGACTCTTGATGTCACTGAGTAGATACCAGGATGTACATGAGATCGTTATGGGGGACCCTTATGTTAACAACGGTTCTCTCATGGAGAATGCTGTAGCCAATGCTCTTTACAGGAAGGGATACCCACTCTACTATTACGCGAAGAAGAACAGCACGTTGGAAATCGATTTCGTGATAAAGCACGCCGGTTCCGTCTGCATGATCGAAGTCAAATCAGGGCGCAACAAACGGTCCAAATCACTCAATACCATGTTGGCGGAGAAGAACCGCAACCGCTCAGGAATCAAGGTCTGTGAAGACAACATAACCATGGATGTCAATGGTGCCCTACACATGCCACTGTACGGACCATGCCTCATGGAAGGGCCTTCGATACCTGACTTCCCACCGGTGGATGTTGAAGCCGTCAACAAATCCTTCACTGATACCGACGGGAATTCATGAAATACGGTTTCGGTATGAGTACAAGACCGTCATCCAAGAACTTCGGATATGAGTACGGACTCTACAGCATACCTCTGTATGCTGCATTCCGCATAGATTATCCAGGTTATTAGAGGATGCGAATCCTTCCTCGAGGTACAGTCCAGAGGATATCCTCGACATGTGCTCCGTGATGAAAGACCAGACATCGGATACCGAGATCAGGCATGTGGTGCCGAAGGACCTTCGCGATCTGGATGTCAGGTTGAAGGCATTCATGTACAATACACAGGACGATCTGGACAAATTGAACGGTGTCAAGAAAAGGGGTAGGAAGTCGAAGGCTTCCAATCCCTCTTCATGAAACTTATACCCAAGTTTGCCTAGTTAGAATTAAACCATCACATTTTTCAATAATAAAAAATGTCTTATGATAACATTAAATACAAAAATTTTGATTGAACAACATGCAGAGGAAGATCTACTCACGCATGATGGAATGGAAGACATCGGAGGATAGGAAGCCGCTAATGATAATGGGTCCCAGACAGGTAGGTAAGACCTATTCCACCATAATGTTCGCTAAGAAGAACTTCTCAAACCACGTAGTGTTCAACTTCCAGGAATCACGCGAGCTCCATAGGATATTCGAAGAGGATCTGAACCCAAATAAGCTCGTAAGGGAACTCTCTGCATATTCACAAGAGACGATAACCGAGGACACCCTCATCATTTTCGATGAAATCCAAGAATGCGGTCGTGCTATCACCTCTCTCAAGTACTTCAATGAGCACATGCCCGAACAGCCTATCATCACCACGGGGAGTCTCCTGGGACTCATAGCAGGACCCGTTGATGAGAGGAAGGAAGCCAATACAGATATTGACAGCGGTCAAAAACGTTCATTCCCCGTTGGGAAGGTTGAACAGATCCAGATGCATCCAATGGACCTGGAGGAATACGCTTGGGCGACCGGCAGGAAGGATCTGACGGATTCCATACGCGATCATTTCACAGACATGTCGGAGATGCCCCTGCACGATTCCGCTCTGGAGATGTACAGGGAGTACCTGGCCGTTGGAGGGATGCCGGAAGCCGTTTCATCCTTTGTGAAGACTGGAGACCCCGATATCATGATCTCTGTTCAAAGGGGATTGAACGACAGTCTGATCGGTGATATCTCGAAGCATGCGGGTTCACCCGACACGGTGGTCAAGACCTTGCGCACATGGAACAGCATGGTCTCGCAGCTGATGAAGGACAATCTGAAGTTCCAGTACAACAAGATATCCAAGGGAGGGCGCTCATCCCAATATTCCGTGTCCGTCGATTGGTTGGTCACTGCAAGGATGGTCAACCGCATCGACATGGTTACAGAACCATCTTCCCCCCTGTCCGGTTTCATCGACAATTCATCATTCAGGTTGTTCATGGCAGACACAGGGCTACTGTGCTCCAAAGCGGAGGTCCCCTTCAAAACAGTGATCACTGGAAGAGCTGGTGACAGATTCAGAGGAGTGATGGCAGAGAACTATGTATCACAGTCCCTGACGGCAAACGATATCAGAGCATACTACTGGAATCCAGACCAGTACACGGAGGTAGACTTCATGATACAGGATGCGGACGGTGAGGTGGTACCTATCGAAGTGAAGTCGGGGGACCGCACCGATTCCAAGAGTTTAACCAAACTACGCAAGAAGTACTCTCCGAGGGCAAGCATAAGATTGTCCTCCAAGAACTTCGGATATGATGATGGTCTCTACAGCATACCCCTGTATGCAGCATTCTGCATAGATAAGGGGTGGTCGAAGATGATAGGGAATGGTGATTGATGTGGTGTTGGTTAGTTTTACATGGATTTCACATATCCTGTGTGATTCTCTGAATGAACTGATATTCATCCGTATCAAATCCTTCAGAAGTTCTCCACGTCTGTATCCACTCTGAATTACCCACTCAAGCAATGCAGCTGGTTGAATTCTTAGTCCCACAATCATGCTGCACAGGTTGGGATTCATACAACATGTCTTGACATTCGTCCCTCTGCATCAACTCACCCACGACACTCAACACAGTTCCAACTCGAATTACGATTAATCATACGTGGATTCGGCACTTTGTTCATGAATTTTTGACCAAGGTCGATAGCTATCGCTATCCGACCATGGTCACAACGATCAGTGAATGAGGTGGTCCACGTCGAGGCCGAGGGCCTCGACGTAGTCCATGTACTCGTCCGCGAGATGCTGATTTCCCTCGAAATGTTCCGAATCGGTGTCCCTGTCATGCACAAGTATCAACGTGACGAACCTCTCGACCATGCCCTCTGTGGTAATCCGGTATCCCTTGGTCTTCAGGACATGATCGGATCACATCGGACATCATCATCGCGAGTAAGATCACGAACATCATCGCGTTCTCCCTCGACGGTTTGTGGATGTAGACACGGGACATGTTCATGCCGTTCTTCTCCAAACGGAATGCGTGTTCTATCCTGTACTGTCCGAGATAGGTCTTCAGTACTGTGTCAGCTGTCGCACCAGATCTGATGTTGTCTTCATCCTGCATCGAACGTGGAAGATTCGTGACGAGTACCCTCACACCACGGTCCTGGGAGAGGGCGACGGCCCTCTCCTCGTCGAACTCTAGTTCGATACCGACGCGGTACTCGGTCACGATCCTCGGAGAATCACCTTTACCCGGTCTTCCCCTGCGTCCGTAACCCAGGTTCACCTCGATCGGTTCGACCCTCCACTTCACATCGTACGCGTTGTCCACCATTCCCTTCAACGCGTCATCGACCGCCCTGCGGGCGTCGATGTCGCAGTTGAAGGTCCTCGACCCGAAGCGCCTGAACCTGGCCTCCGCCTCCTTCAGGTCCTGTTCACGGTGGTACTCCACCCCCGCCTCGATGTCATCCGGTGTCCGATATGCCACGAACCTCAGCTTCCTCCCATCGACCTCTGCATCGGTATCGTAGACAGACCACCCGTCGCGGACCATGGACGGGTCCATGGTCCCGGTCGCCACCGAGTACACGATGTCCTCACGGACCCTGTTCCCGAAGTTGTCCGGACATTTCGCGACGAATCCGAAACCGAGGTCGCACATCATGTTGACCAGCGGGCCGGTGGCGATCTTGCAATCCGCCACCAACGTGGTCTCGGAAGGTTCCACCTTCCCTGATAGGAACTCGATCGCTCCCCTGTCCATCTCCTGATCCGATGTCGATCCATCGTACGGCCTCTCGTAGCAGACGATACCGTTGCCATCGGTCATCGACAGGAGGCTGTAGACCATCCTCTCGTTGTGACCGTCCTTCGCATGACCGCACCAACCCGGGACGGCAGCGCCGTCCCGGTCGGTATCGTTGTTCAGGGAGTGGATGGTGAAGTTCGTCGAATCGATGTTGAACATATTGGAGGACAGCCCGTAGAATCCGCACAACCTTTGGTAGCAGTCATACGACAATCCGGGGAGGTCGAGTTCGAACAGCCTGTCAAGGTTCCTCGAGAACGCCCTTCCACCGAGTGACTGCACATCCACCTTGGGTCCGAACAGAAGATCGACGGGAGCCGATACGAATGGATTGGACACGTTGTACAGTGCGCTGCGTCCCCTTGAACCCATCATGTCACCGATCAGAGCCTTGATCGCATTACCCGGGGTCAGCTTCACCCTAGGATCGTTATCGAACCTGGAATCGATGAGTTCCCTCAGACCGGTCTGCTCGAACATGGCCATGGCCAGAGCTGAAACAGCTCCCAGACCCTCGTATTCGATCGTTTTCGACCTCTGCAGCACCATGTTGTAACCTTTCTCTTTCGCAGCTCGGATCGTTTCGAATCGCCCTTGTCGTTTTAGAATTTTAGCCTATATGTCCGAGCATAGCTCGGACTATAAGGCTAAAATTTAAAATAGGTTTCGGCAGATAATCCCTCGAATCGTCCGATCCTTCAGCGGTAGCTATCTCGAAGATTATGGGGAATCCAGGAAATCACACCATTTCCTTTAGATCCGGTAACAAAAACAACCTGATTCTGAAAGAAAATAATCAATTCCTCAAAGTGCCGAATTCACGATGTATAGCTATATATACGATTTTTCAATTTATTGACCGCGTAAGTATGAGTTGATTATACAAATCAACAGTTATTGGGTAGTGAACTAGATGTTTGGTATAGATGATCCGTGGATATGGAGCTCCTACGTCGTCGGTCTGGCAGGCGTGGTGTTCTGTGTCGTTTACGGATGGGTTAATCGTGACCGGGGTGAGGAGTGATGGTGAGTGTCGCCATACTCGGAACAGTGGCGGCGGTCTTCATTGCAGCCACGATATACCTCGGATGGTATGGATACAAGAGTACGAAGGACAACGCCCAGTTCCTCCTGGGCAAGAACAAGGCGAACCCAGTGTTGATCGCACTGTCCTATGGGGCCACGTTCCTGAGCACGTCGGCGATCGTAGGGTTCGGAGGGATGGCCGCCAAGTATGGTCTGTCGATCGTGTGGCTGGCCACATTGTGCATCCTGGTCGGAACAATAGTGGCGTTCATGTTCTTCGGTAAGGGGACCCGCAGGATCGGTAACAAACTCGGTGCCTTCACCCTTGCAGACCTTCTCGGTAAGAGGTTCAACTCCCCTTCCATCAGGACGGTCGTCTCTCTGATCGTCATCATCGGAATGCCCATCTACACCGCAGCTGTTCTCATCGGAGGTGTCAACTTCGTCTCCGTCACAGTCGGAATCGAAGAGGATGTCGCACTCCTTGCACTGTCCCTGATAGTCGCACTCTATGTCACCATCGGTGGAGTCATCGCGGTCATGTACAACGATGCACTCCAGGCCGGAATCATGTTCGTGGGAATGATGTTCATCCTCGTATTCACATTCTGGCAGCTCGGGGGAGTCACGGAGGCCTTCGAGAGTCTCTCCGCACTTTGGGATATCAAGGTGACCGATCCCGATTACGCAGGTCTGATCAGCAGCGGTATGAACGGCTGGACCGACATGCCCACGTTCGGAACGCCCATCTGGCTCACCGTCGTCACCACACTCCTCCTGGGTGTGGGAATCGGATCCATCGCACAGCCCCAGCTCGCAGTCCGTTTCATGAGTGCCAAGGATGACAAGACGTTGAACAAGTCCATGGCCATCGGTGCCGTGTTCGTCTTCCTCGTCCTCGGAACTGCATTCACCATCGGTCCCCTGAGCAACGTGTTCTTCTACGACCTCCACGGTATGACCTCGACCGAGTACCTTTCCAACTCCGATCTGATCATACCCACGTTCGTCAACGAGCTCTTCGCCGAACTCACCTTCGGTGACCTGTTCATCTCGATCTTCATCCTCGCCCTGGTCTGTGCAACCATCTCCACGATGGCCGCACTCCTCCACACCATGGGTGCATCCGCAGGATACGACCTCTGGGGCCAGATCAAGGAGCGCAGGGGGCAGAAGCTCGACATCACCAGGGACCAGGTCAAATCCCTGAAGGCAAGCCGTGTCTGCACACTCATCATGATGGTCATCGTGGTCATCCTGGCATACGTCATGCCCGGAAACATCATCGCGAAGGCCACCACGATCTTCATGGGACTCACCGCGGCAGCCATCCTCCCGACGTTCGCATACGGTATCTTCTGCAAGTCCGTCAGTCCGACCGCAGCCAAGGTCAGTATCGCATGCGGTGCAGTGTCCTGGGCGTTCTGGGCGTTCTTCATCGAGCAGGGTACATCCACCAAGATCGGTCTCTGCCAGGTACTGTTCGGTGAGCCGTACCTCATCGAGGGACTCGTCAACTACGTGGACCCCCTCGTCATCGGTCTCCCCATATCCGCAGTGGTTCTCGTGATCTGTCATTTCATCTTCAAGGACAGGTACGAGAT
>SUSY01000039.1 GCA_015063185.1 Thermoplasmata archaeon | reverse complement strand
AGCATCCGCTGATACATACGCGGATCGCCTGTCGGAGCCACATCATCTTATATCTCAAACTTCCAGGAACGAGTCAAGATCGTTCCTTTCCATCCTTTCCAGGAGGACATTCATCGGGACATCGTATCCCAATGCCTGATGGGGGCGGTCCATGTTGTAGAATTCCACCCACTTGGACATGGTGTCCCTGAACATGTTCAGGGTGTTTATCGGACCGAAGTGGGAGATCTCCTCCACCGCGCTCCTGTGGCTCCTCTCTATCTTACCCTGGGTCTGCGGATGCCTCACCCTGCCGTGGATGAGTTCGATGTCCATCTCCCTGCACCACTGACTGAGCTTCGACCTGCCCTTTCCTCCCCTCACGCTGTAGAATTCCGTTCCATGGTCGGACAGTATCTGTCTGGGCCTTATCCTCCAGAACTCGAAGGTGTCCCTCAACAGGGATATGGTCTCGTCGGCGGACTGCCTGTCGCTCACGGAATACCCAAGTATCGCTCTGCTGGAATCGTCCAACACGAACATGGTGTGGACCCCGTTCTTCCAGGATTTGTAGTCTATCTGAACCATATCGAAGGACGAATCCCTTTCGAAACTGCCGTAGGTCTTGTCCTTCCTTCGTGACTTCCCCGGTTTCAACAGACCGGAGTTCCTCAGGATGCGGTCTATGGTGGAACACGCATGCGATATCCCCAACGATGCCCTGATCTTCGCGGAGCCCATGAACGGGAACCTTATCCTGAGGTCCATTATCCTCCCCTTGGTGTCCTCATCGACCCATTCCCTGATCCTGTTGGGCCTGTTGGACAGTGACCTGAACGCGATATCGGCCTTGCACACGTCCCTGAACCTCGTATTCAGGGCATTCCTGGCGCACCCTATCCTGCCCCATTTGTACGCATACGACTTCGATACACCATACATCTTGGCCGCCTTACCATAGCTGTAGCCGCTGTCGTTGATCGCTCCGGAGATCTTGATCCTCAGAGCCTGGTTCGGCGTCCCGTTCTTTCCCATGGGTTTGTCATCCCAGATCGAACCGTCATGATCGTAGCGCCGTTTACCAAGTATTTTATTGGCGTTTTCCTTATCCAATGATGGACTTCTTGTCATTTGTTTACCCACTACTGACACGAAGTCCTCTTTTTTCAGCGTTTCTGTGTGCGAATTTACACTTTTCAGTACATTCGTATACAGTCGTGCGCGGGCGTTTCTGAACTATATAGTTAGAACAAAGCGAACAACTTTCATATCGGAGGAGACGATAGACTCCGATGATGTGGAAGATAGGCGATCTCGAACTCGACGGACGTGTCATCCTCGGTCCTATGGCCGGGTTCACTTCCCGTGGGTATAGGGCATTCATGGAACCCTTCGGGGTCGCCGCATCGGTTACCGAGATGACATCCGATATGGGTGTCATCTACGGTACCGATCGTACCGAGAGCGACTATGTGACGTTCGAATCCGAACGTCCCACCGGTCTTCAACTTTTTGGACATGACCCAGAGTGTCTCGCGAAGGCTGCTTCCAAGGCCTTGGAGATCAATCCTAACATCGCTTTCATCGATGTGAACATGGGTTGTCCCGTTCCCAAGATCTCCCGCAGTGGTGCAGGTTGCGTATTGATGAAGGATCCAAAGCTTTGCGGCGAGATCGTACGCCAGATGAAGCGTTCTGTGGATGTGCCAGTCACTGCTAAGGTACGTTTGGGATGGACCATGGCTACCGTCAATTTCCGTGATGTGTTGGACGAGGTGATCTCTGCAGGTGCGGATGCAGTATGTCTTCATCCCAGGACACGTGACGAAAGGTATGTCGGAACTCCACATTACGATATGATCGAGGGTCTGAGGAAGGAGTTGTCCGTACCGTTGATCATTTCCGGTAACATCTATTCCTTGGACGATGCGATAACGGCCGTTGACGTCACCGGGGCTGAAGGGATCATGGTCGCTCGCGGTGGAGTGGGCAATCCTTTCCTTATCTCGCAGATTGATACCTACTTCAGGGAAGGTATAAGATTGGAGAATCCGACGATCTCTCAGCAGACCCATTGGTGTCTGGCACTTGCCGATTACCTGTTGGGGGAGAAGGATGCCGTGGAGGCCATGGCCAAGATGAGGAGCATGGCACCAAAGTTCATAGCCGGTTGTGACGGATGCCGTGAGTACAGATATCTCCTGGCCACAGAGACGTATTCCCGTGATACGCTCGTGGACCTTCTGATGGAGATCGAGCACTATCTCGGCGATCAGAGGATACACGTATACAACTTCTTGGACTGTTTCAAGTCTGGCACTGACGAATCCTAATATCTGTAACCCGATTACCGATCATGGATTACCAGTTCAGGATGGCAGAGAGGAAGGACGTCGGTATCATCCTGTCATTCATACGTGCTCTTGCCGAATATGAGGGCATGAGCGATCAGGTCGTCGCCACGGAGGAACTTCTCGAGGAGCAGATGTTCGGTCGCGAGAAGGCCAAGGCACTTTTCGTCATGGAGGATGGGAAGGAGGTCGGATTCGCATTGTATTTCTGCAACTTCTCCACGTTCCGCGGTCGTGCGGGTCTGTACCTTGAGGACCTGTATGTGTATCCGGAGTATCGCGGTAAGGGATACGGTAAGGCACTGCTGAGCAAGCTGGCACAGATGGCAGCCGACAGTGGATGCGAGAGGATGGAGTGGTGGTGTCTTGATTGGAACAGACCCAGCATCGAGTTCTATAAGTCGCTCGGTGCGATCCCCATGGATGAGTGGACCGTGTATCGTCTGACCGGAGATGAGCTCAGAAAATTCGGGTCCAATTGATATGGTTATAAAGTACCATGATATCTTATGACCATGATCGACGATTTTGAGGATAAGAGGTCCCTTTCTATAGGGGACAGGTTCCCTGATTTCGAACTGCAGGATGAGAATGGCGATGTCGTGAGGATGTCTGATCTCCTCGGAAAGAGGATCGTCATGTTCTTCTACCCAAAGGACAACACATCCGGTTGTACCAGGGAGGCTAAGGAGTTCAGCGAGGTTCGTACGATGTTGGAGGAGAAGGGGATCCTCCTTTTCGGAATCAGCAAGGATTCCGTGAAGTCCCACAGGAACTTCATCGACAAGCAGGAACTCAATGTCAGGTTGCTCAGCGACCCCGATCACGTGCTCATGGAACAGGTGGGTGCGTGGGGCCCCAAAATCTCGTATGGTAAGATGACAGTAGGTGCGATAAGGTCCACTTTCGTCATCAGCGAAGGCGGTCTGGTGGAGAACGTTTGGAGGAACGTACGCGTTCCGGGGCACGTTGAGAACGTCGTCAGATCCCTCTCGGAGTGATCCGAAACCGGCACACCATATTGTGGTGTGCCAAACTCGTTACAATATGGTCGGACAGAAACCGTTTATATATGATTATAGTAGGTCTTTTCGAGATTCATGGAGGAGGCCATCCTACTTACCGTCATGGCAACATATACGCTCCTTGCGGCATTATGTTCCATTCTGTTCAACCGTCTAAAACTACCTGCCCTGATAGGATATCTGGTCGCAGGAATCATCGTCACCAATGTGTTCGATGTCACTGATGATTGGCACTCGGTCGTTGAGATTCTGTCCGATATAGGATTGGTCATGCTGATGTTCAGCATAGGCATGGAGATAGACATCTCAAAGGTGATGACACAAGGTAAGTTCGCGATAAAGATCGCATTGATCCAATTGCCATTGTTGGTATTGGGCGGAATGGTCCTCGGTCCCGTCCTCGGTTTCGGTTTCGTTCAGAGTATCGCACTCGGTGCGATCATCTCGGGTTCCTCCACGGCGGTAGTCCTTGCCGTATTGAAGACGAAGGACATCCTCACGAGTGAAGAGGTGGAGTTGCTAGTCCTGATAACGATCATGGAGGACATAGGTCAGGTCATCATCCTTTCGATGATCACGCCTCTTCTTGCAGGCTCCACAATGGACACCAATGCCCTGATCCTGATGATCGTGTCCATCCTCGCGTTCATGATCATCAGCCTGATCATCGGATTGAAGTTCGTTCCAAGGGTCATCAATTGGGTCTCCGACAATGTAGCCAAGGAGGTACTGGTCATCTTCGCCATCGGTCTCGCGTTCGGAATGGCCATCCTTTCCGTACAGGTCGGACTCTCCATGGCCATCGGTGCGTTCCTCATGGGTATGATGATCTCCCCATGCAAGTCCTGTGAAGGCATAAATCACAGTATCGAGCCTATGAAGGATCTGTTCATGGCGATGTTCTTCATATCTGTAGGTATGGAGATCCATGTGGATGTCATCATCGACAACATTCCGTTGATCCTGATCATCTACCTCATCTTCGCTGTGCTCAAATGGAGCACCGTCTCCCTCGGATATTGGATATGTGATGCGGATTCCAGGATTGGATTCATGTCTGCCATCAGTCTCATCGCGATGGGAGAGTTCGCATTCATCATAGCCAAGGAGGCATACGATTTCGGTGTGTTCACCGATTCGATGTACACTTCTGTAATCGGAGCTGCTCTGGTGTCCATGGTGATGTTACCGTTCCTCACGGGTTCGGCCAACAGGATATGGGCTGCCGGAACCGAACATATGCCTGCACCGATCAAGAAGTTCGGTTCAGCACTCAGTAACACCAGGGACGACATCTTTGAAGGATTCGAGAGTTCCTCCAAGATGACCAAGAAGGCTTTCAATAAGGGAATGGGTCACGCGTACTTCAACATCATAGTCATCGCGGTCATCGAGATCGCGTTCTATTGGTTGTTCGATATCGCATCCCAATGGTTGCATGAGGTCTTCGGCGGAGAGCTCATCTGGTGGGAGATCGGATTGGTCGTCCTCAACCTGTTCATGTTGTTGCCACCTACGGCACGTCTCATTGCCAATGCGAAGATCGTATCCGGATTGATCCTCAACAGCTGTTCGCATATCTCCATGATCCGTGGACATGACCGTTCCAGCAGCTTCTTCAACTCACTGTACAGGTTGAACACATTCGTCGTCACGCTCGCCATCGATTTCTTGATCGTGCTCATCGTACCGAATCCGTTGGGATTGGTGGAGCACCTCATCTGTCTGGCTGTGGCATTGGTGTTCATGTATCTCGCATACAGGAAGGCTCGCAGGGATGCCAAAGCACCCCTTCCGGAGCTTCTCTGTCCTATAGAGGATGTGAATGAGGCCGAGCCCGTCTCTTGCCCCATCACGGATGTGGAGGAGGATGAGGAGCAGGCATCCGTAAGTGTGGATGTGGCAGAAGGTACGACCGAAAAGGATGAGTGAACCAGATGAATAAATTTAAGATATTTTTTGACACGACGTTGAACGTCCCTGAGGTCAAACTCAGTTTCAACGGTGGGGAGACCATCACCTTGGTGAACCATGAGGTCACCGAGGTGGATATCGAGCCTGGAAGGTACACCTTGCGTGCGATCTATAACCTTCCTTTTTCCTCCACTCAGATGGAGTTCGACAGGGAGGTGGACACGGTGATCGAGGCAGGTTTCGATTACGAGGCCAAGATCTGCATCGTCCTCAAGAACTTCAACTTCCTGAAGATCTACGGCAAGAGGGTCAAGGACTCCTGTTGTTGATATGATGGTCGAGTGTCGGAATTCCGGCACCCGACCTCATAGATCGGTTTACAGTTCGGAATCCGTCTGACGGAAGTTGACTGCAGGACAGGGTCCGAGGCATTCCTGACATCTGATGCATTCGTCCGCATCGATCTCCACTCTACCGTCTTTCATGTAGAGTGCCTTCTGTTCGCATCTTGCGACACATAGGGAACATCCTACGCACTGTTCGGACCTGATGATGAGTTCGAACAGTTTGTCTATGTTCATCCTCGCATCGTTCTCCACGTTCGCTTTGGAGATGATGGATCCCTCGCGGTAGACTGTCATGTTATTGATGGTGAGCCACTGTCCGCTCTCATCGATAGCGACCTTGGATCCGAGGATGTGTCCGAATCCTTCCAACCTGTCGATGTCCACAGGTCTGGAGAGTGCAGCCTCGATACTGTATCCGATGACACATGGGGAGTACCCTTCCTGTACGCTCATGAACAACGGACCCTTCTCGGGAGCCTTGGTCTGGCGAGTGAGGTCCTTGATGTCCTTTCCAGTGACCTTGTTGACCTCTTCCCTGATGGATTGAGGTGCGTTCTTCCATCTCCACAGGGCGAAGTCCTTCCACTCCTTGGGGAGTCCCCTGTCATCGATGTACTTGTCGAGGTATTCCTCCCACTGATCGTATCTGGAGGAGTTACCTGCGACGATCTCAAGTTCGGAGAGGTCGGATGCGGGACAGAGGAAGCATCCGATCCTGTCGAGTCCACGGGTGTACCATATGTTGTAAGGTGCCTTCTTGTAGAAGATGTAGAACCAAACGTGGAGTGCGTTCCAGTTCTGGATGGGGGACGCTCCGGTCTGCCCGGGAGTCCAGGGGTTGACCCAAATCCTTCCCTTGTCATGCCTAGCCTCGGACTCGTACTTCCTCTGTCCGATGAACGAGAGGACTCCGTCGGGGAAGTTCTTCATGATGGCTCCGACGGTAGGTCCGAGCTTGTTGGTCTTACAGCACCATCTGAAATCCTTTGCAGGTGGGCCGAAGTGGACGAGGTTTCCGAAGAACGCATCGGTGGGTGCGGTCTCCTCGATCAATTCGAGACCATACTTCTCGGTCACCTCATGAACGTGTTCCACTGTCTCGTCGAATTCGAGACCAGTGTTGACGAACAATACCGGAAGCTTCAATCCAGCATCAACGGTAAGGAGGAGGGTAGCGAGGCTGTCCTTTCCTCCGGAGAACGATACGATGGCGGGCTTCTCATACTTCTCGATGGTCTTGTGGATGAATCCAACGGCTTCATCGATCCTTTCAAGAATGATCCTCTCGTTGGCGTTCACGACCTCGTCCCAGGTGTAGGTCTTGTCGGATATGCAGGGTTCCTCGGGCTTGTAGTGTTTGGTCTTGACAGCGAGCCCTTTGTCTGCGGCGATCATCTCGGCCGCATCCATCCTTGCGACACCGGTGGCGATGGCCTTGCGGTCCGAAGTGATTATGATAACCTCGTCCCCGGATTTCACGTCGGGGCTGGCATCGATGACGCCGGGTGCCATGAGGTTCTTGGAATCCTGAACGAACTTGATTGCGGAATCGTCTATCACGACGAATCCCTTCGATACGATGGGTGCGATCCTGATTGCGCTCTGGATACGGTTGATGAGTTTCCAACCGCTTCCGAGGTCGTATCTGATGCTGCCTATGGTGCGTCCGTCGATGATGAACTCGTCCATCCTGTCGAGGGAAGGTGCCTTGTTCATGAATACGGGGTGTCCGTCGGGGATCATGGCGATACCGCATCCGGGGCCGTATTGTTTGTCAGCGAGCTCCCTGATCATGTCGATATCGTGCTGGAATGCGGGTCTCACATCTCCGGGAGGCGTAAGGTCAACCTCGCGGCTAGGCTTTCCGCAGACGGGACACGTCTTCGTCTCCAATACGGGCAGGTTACAATCATCGCACCATCTGAGATGGTTCTTTCCCAAACGAACGGCTGGCATCGAATCTAGGATATGATATCCAGTAATAACTGTGACGGTATGCACCCAATCAGGTCCTCCGTACAGTATCCACTATGCCGTCATCGTTTTTGAAGGTCCGGAGTGGATGTGATAATGGTCAGGCCTTGTGTCTGATCATGAACCTTTCCAACTTGTCGTAGGCATCGGCAAGGATCTCTACCCTGGGCAGGGTGATGGTACGGAAGTGTCCCTGTCCGAACTCCTCACAGAATCCGGAACCGTGGACGAACACGACCCCTTCCTCCTCCATGAGGTTGAGGACGAATTCCTTGTCGGTCTTCCAGTCCGTGAGTTCCACCTTGGGGAACATGTAGAACGCACCCTTGGGTTTGTTGACGGAGATTCCGGGAATCTCGTTCAACCTCTCATAGGAGAACTCGGCCCTGTCCTTGAGTCTGCGGTTCATGTCGACGATGTAGTCCTGGGGACCCTGAAGGGATGCCTGTGCGGCCCACTGACAGGGTACGTTGGGGCAGATACGTGCACGACACTGCTTCATGACTCCGTCCATGACATCGGACAGCATTCCGCTCTCGTCCATGACGTATCCGTATCCGACCCTCCATCCTGGCATGAGGTTGACCTTGGAGAAACCGTTGAGGACGATCCTGGACACATCGGAGGGGAGTCTTGACATGGAATAGAAGGGTACCTCGGTGATTTTGTCGTAGATTTCATCGGAGATGATAGGGAGTTCGAACTCCGCAGCGATGTCACCGATGGCCCTCAGATCCTTCTCGGAGAACACCGCACCCGTAGGGTTGTTGGGGTTGATGACAACGATTGCTTTCGTCTTGTCGGTGATACGTGAGCGGAGCATGTCGACATCAGGTCTCCAATCCTCCTCCTCGATCATCTTGTACGGAACGGTCTTTCCTCCGAAGAAGTTGATGTACTGCATGTATGACGGGTAGCCTGGTCCGGGAACGAGGATCTCATCACCGTTCTCGACGAGTGCTCCCATAAGGAGATTGATCGCCTCTCCGACACCGCTGGTGACGAAGACGTTCTCCTTCTGGATGGTCACACCATGTTTCTCGTATTCCCTGTCAACGATAGCTTCCCTGAACTCCAGGTTACCCTGAGAGTCACCGTATCCGTTGTCGGTGTGGTCGACGGACTTTCTCAGAGCGGTCTTGAAATAACTCGGTGTCTCGAAGTCCCACTTGTTGGGATCTCCGATGTTGAACATACTGAGTTTCTTACCCTCGGCAGCGAGCTTTGCAGCTGGAACGGCGACCTCTCTGATCGCATAATTCATCTCTGCCGCGCGTTTTGAAACCTGTATCTTCCTGACCATATTGATCCTTTGAGAATTAATTAGGATAGATAAATACTCGCGCGTGGGTGCGCGCGCTCCTTACTTTATAGATTATGAAAAATCCGGATGGATTTCCCTGCCCGCCACATATTTCTGTAATGAATCCGATAGCAGTGTATGGAAGAACAACAACGCCCTAGCAAACACATCTGTCTCACACGCAGGGGCCCTATGATGATCTCCGAGGATCCGGAGTTCATCATAGGGCACCTG
>SUSY01000007.1 GCA_015063185.1 Thermoplasmata archaeon | reverse complement strand
GGAGGCACATTCACCATCGAGAAGAGGGATCTGAAGATCTCCGCTCAGAACAAGAACGTTAGATTCAAGGCTGAGGCACCCGAATACACCGCAAGGTTCGACGGATTCGCGTTCGACGATGATGTGTCCGATCTTTCCGGGTCGCCCGTGTTCACATGTGCGTACACTCCCGGATCCGCATATGCGGAGTCCTATGTCATCTCGGTCAGCGGATATTCCTCGTCCAACTACAACATAATCTATCAGACGGGAGAATTGACCGTCAAGAAGATCGTGCTTGCAGATCCCACACCCGTTCACGGTATCATCTACAACGGTACCGAGCGTTACGGAGTCCTCCCCAATGAGGGATACACCGTGATGAACGGAATCCAGATCTATGCAGGATCGTACACTGCGACCGTATCTCTCAAGGCAGGATATTCGTGGGCCGATGGTAATACCGATGATAAGACCATAGATTGGTCCATCGAGATGAAACTTGTCGGTCTCACATTATCCGACAGCGCATTCCGTTATGATGGTAGCGAGAAGTCCGTCTCTGTCCTGTTGTCAGGAATCGTGACGGGCGATGACGTGTCCGTTGCTTACAGAAACGACAGTGTCCTGACCGCTACGTCAGCGAACAGTTATCACGTCATCGTTTCCGGACTGTCGGGAACCAAAGCAGGTAACTATGTGCTGCCGACCACGGGTCTCGATTTCACATGGGTCATCGCCGACCAGAATCTTGTCGTGTCCAAGGTGGATTATTCCGGAACATATGACGGAAACGGTCACAGCATCGAGTTGCATGTGTACCTGAATGCGGCCGATACCTACACGATCTACTATTCCGAGACGGAACTCACCGATTCTAATTACACGGGTGGTAGTGTTACAACTATTTCGAAGGTCAATGCCGGTATCTACACCATCTACTACTATGTGGAAGCGGCGAACCATACGGATGTTAAGGGATCCGCTACGATCACAATCACCAAGAAGGCCGCATCCATCGATGTGTACGATACGTCCAAGATCTACAGTACCAATGATCCGACTTCCTTCACTGCGAAGGTCACCGGAGCGATAGGTAACGAGGAGTTGAGCTACAATATCACCCGTGTCGCTGGCGAGAATGTAGGAAGTTACATTCTGACCGCTACTGCAGACAGCGACGGTGTCAATGCCAACTACGATATCACATGTCATACCGGAGTCCTTGTCATCACACCCAAGCTGTTGGAGTCCACAATGTTGCAGTGGAACGATAATTCCCATGTGTACAACGGTTCCGAACAGAGTCCCACGTACACATTGAAGCATGGTGAGGCGGACATCACAACGTACTGCACCGTGAGCGGAAACGTCAAGACAAATGTCGGAGCATATTACATGGAGGTCAGAGGTTCCGGAAACTACACAGGATTAGTTTCCAAGGTCTGGTATATCACGCCCATGTCTATCACCGTCACCGGAGGTTCATCGGAACACGTCTATGACGGAATCCTCCATGAGGTCACTACGTATACCGTATCCGAACTCGCGGTTGGTGACGGATATGTCGAGAGCTCCTTGCAGTACTATGCCAGGAAGCTCAGCAGCGGTACCCATAAGGGTTCGTTCACCGGTGATCTGAAGATCGTTTCCGGTAACGACGATGTGACCTCCAACTACACCGTGACATACGTGTCCGGATCCGTCGTGATCACCAAGAAGCCATTCACGGACGATATGTTGACCGTCAGCGGAACCTACGTCTACAACGGACACGAACAGTTCGTGGACTTCGCCATGGAGGATGGAGACATCCTGTTCCCCGAGGACTTCGACGTCACCGGACACTTCGGAACCGATGCAAAAACTTACACCATAACGATCACGGCAAAGGATTCCGGAGATTACAGCGGTTTGATCACCAAGACCTGGACTATCGGAAAGAGAAGCATCACCATTACCGGAAAGTCCGGAACAGTCACCTACAACGGTGCCGAACAGAGCATCACCGAGTACACGGTGTCCAACATCGTGAGTGGTCATGCGATCGACGGTCTGCAGTATGTGGCGAAAGGTACCACCGCAATCAACCACGGTGGAGCATTCTCCGGTACTGCAAAGGTGATATTCGGAAATGTCGATGTCACTGATAACTATGATATCACGACTGTCGAGGGATACATCTACATCCTGCCGATGGACATCTCGGACGCGACCATCACCTTGGGCTCAGTTCTGACATACAACGGTCAGAACCAGACTCAGAAGATAGATTCCGTCAAGGTTGGTGACCTCACGGTCAACATGTACACCGTTGCGGGAGCTACCGCCAAGAACGCCGGTACATACACTCTGATCGTCAGTGGAAATAACAACTTCACCGGTCAGAAGAGCGTGTCCTGGAGTATCCTGAAGGCTGACCTTATGGTCACCACGCCCAGCGATGAGCACATCTATGACGGTACCGAGTTCACCAAGAACGGCTCGATCGACGGATTGAAGGATGCTGCCAACAGTATCATCTTCCGTACCACCGGTGCAATCACCGATGTAGGTTCCGTCAGGAACGGATACGAGCTCATCTGGGTGACTGCCAACCCCTCGAACTACAACATCGTCGAGGACATCGGGACCTTGGAGGTTACCCAGAGAGGTATCTCCGGAGCGACTGTCGTGTTGGGTCCGAGCAACGTATATGACGGAAACGCACAGGTTCAGTCCGTCGTATCGGTCAAAGTCGGTGACCTCACGGTCAACACGTACGTCCTTACGGGACACATCCAGACCAATGCGGGCGAGTACAAACTCACCGTTACCGGAACCGGAAACTTCACCGGAACCGTGAATGATATCGTATGGTCCATCGAGAAGAGGGCATTGTCCGATGAGTTCCTCACCGTTTCCGGAACATACGTGTATGACGGAACCCCGAAGGCTGTATCGTACGAGGTCGGAGGAGCATATCCGATCGTTACCGGTGATTACACCGTTGCAGGAAACGTGATGACCAATGCAGGCACTCATACTCTGACCCTTACGGCCACCGACGGAGGAAACTACAGCGGTTCCATCTCTGTTTCATGGACGATCGAGAAGAGGGCATTGTACATCGTATCCGGCAGTGCCGACAAGGTCTATGACGGAACACCGTTGACTTCCAATGCGACCGTCACGGGATTCGTGATGGATGATATCAGGTCATTTAGCCCCATCGGTACCGTCACCGATGTTGGAAGCGTCGTCAACGAGGTCAGTATCGTATGGAAGGACGGATCGGTATCGTCCAACTATGAGATACACTACGATCTCGGAACCCTCACGGTCACGAAGAGAGCAGTCATCCTTACCGGTGCATCGGATACCGTCACCTACGACGGTGCCGCTCACACTTTGACCTCCATCGAGGCATCCAGTCTCGTTGACGGACACAGGTTCGACGGACTCACCTACTATGTCACTGGAACGTCCGCAGGGGAGTACCTCGGTACCTTCGGCGGAACCGTCAGGATCATGGTCGGTAACGTGGATGTCTCCGACAACTATGACATCACCATCAGGGAAGGTACCCTCATCATCGAGAAGAAGGCATTTTCCGAGAGTATGCTGTCGGTATCCGGATCGTACATCTACAACGGTGCGGACCAGACCGTAAGCTATGTGATGGCAGACGGAAACATCCTCTCCTCCGGAGATTATTCCGTATCCGGTCACATCGCCGCCAATGCCGGAACCCACACGATCGTGATCACAGCGACCGATCCCGGAAACTATGTCGGATCCATCACCAAGACCTGGATAATCCAGAAGAAGACTCTGACCGTAACCGGTGAGTCCGGTGTCAGGGAGTACAACAGGTCCGGACACACACTTACGGGATACACTGTCGAGGGACTTATCGACGGACACCATGTGGCACACTTCACGTATACCGCTACAGGTATCCACATCGCTCAGTACGAGGGAGTGTTCTATGGAGACATCCTCATCCACGATGTCTACGAGATGGATATGGGAGACAACTACGATCTCATCGTCATACCCGGAGTCCTCACCATCATACCCAGGGACATCTCCTCTGCGGAGGTCACTTTGGGAGACTTGTTGGTGTACAACGGTATGGAACAGACGAAGCTCATCGCTTCCGTCATCGTCGACGGATTCCTCATCCTCACATACGACATATCCGGAAACACTGGAACGGATGCGGGAATCTACACCCTGAGGATCGATGCATACGGTGACTACTCCGGACATGTGGAGAAGGAATGGACCATCACCAAGAAGGCATTGATGATCCACACCGAGGATGCCAGGAAGGAGTATGACGGTACTCCGTTGAATGCGAAGGGAACGATCGATGGCCTGGTCAACGGCGAGACCTGTACTTTCACCCTGCCCGGAAGCATCACGGACGCGGGTCATGTGACGAACGAGTACGTACTGGTCTGGGACGGTACCGCCAAGGAGTCCAACTACTACATCATCGAGGATATCGGTATGTTGATAGTGGATCCCAAGGACATCACGGATGCGGTTGTCGAGCTCGGACCTCAGTTGTACTACGACGGTACCTTGCAGACTCAGGCGATCGTATCCGTGACCATCGACGGAATGAACGTCACCTATGATGTGGTGGACGATTCCGCTGTCGATATCGGAGACTACATCCTCTCCATCATCGGAACAGGAAACTTCATGGGTGTCGCGAATGTGCCCTGGTCCCTGTTCGATCTGCCGGAGTACGTGCCCGTGATATGGGGAGACACTGTCTTCGTGTACAACGGTGAGGTACAAGATGTCGAAGTGATCGTACGTTCCGCTGACGGTACGCTCATCCCGTATCATCTGGAGTACTATGACCTGAACGGAAGTCCTGTCGTGTTCAGGGATGTCGGAAAGTATGTGGTCGTGATCGTTCTTGACGATCTGCACTACATGATCGACGGTGATTCGTCCATGATCGTAGAGATCCTGGCGGAACCCGTGGACCAGTGGCCCGGCATCAACGTATGGTTGGTGCTGTTGGTGTTGACCATCGCTGTCCTGGCCGCATACCTGCCCGTGACATATCTGTTCGGATTCGGATTCCGTCATTGGGCCGTCATGTTGGTACCGCTCCTTGTGACATTGTTCACGGCACTCATCCTGGAAGGGGTGATCCACTTCGATATCGGTATGGGGCTGGTGGTCGTGTCCATAATGATCACCGGATTGGCGGCATATCTGCCGATATCATATCTGATGAGCAAGAAGTGATGTGGGCACTTAGTGCCCACTCCCCGTTCGGAGAGGCTCATATGAACCGAGATGATAGATGTTCGTATTCGTCGATGTCGCTTCCATTATGTGGTGTAGGACGGCATAATCGAGCATTCTTGCGTATGGCTGGAGATGAATGTGGTAGCCTGGGACATAAGTGTGCAGGACATGATTTGTCCATGTCGATCATCGGACGTAGTACAAGATTGCAGAGTACGACCCTGTTCGATCGGAGCAAGTAGGGTCTCCGATACCGGACGATCCCGATGACGGTGGATTCCCTGTCTGGGCGATCGTTCTGATCGTCGTCGCCGTCGTAGCGGTAGCAGGTGGTATCGGAGCATTCGTGTTCCTCAAGAAGAAGAGCTGATTGTTCGACCGTCTATCTCAAACCACTTCCAAACACCTTATTCATATTTTTGGCACATGGCATCGAATGTCCGTCGGACTTCCGTTATATCCGTTATCGGAACCACGGTTTCCTTTGTTCGTACCATCCGATTGTTAGTCCGTTTGGGCCTTATCAACCTCCATACAGATGGGACGTTGCCGAAAGGTAGGAACCATCAAAATGTGTATGGCAGCGACATATGGGAAGAAGGATCACTTCTTCGGACGCAATTTGGATTACGAGGTGTCCTATGGACAGAAGGTCGTTGTGACACCACGCGATTATGAATTCAGATACAGGAACGGGATATTGGACAGAGGGCATTATGCCATCATAGGTATGGCGATGGTATCGGATGGGTATCCGTTGTACTTCGATGCGATGAACGACAAGGGATTGGGGATCGCAGGTTTGAACTTCCCGGGCAATGCGGTGTACAACGACAGAATAAAGGATAAGGACAACATCGCCTCCTTCGAATTCATCCCATGGGTGCTTGGAAGGTGCAAGGACGTAGGCGAGGCCAAGAGGTTGGTGGCACATACGAACATCACCAACGAGACGTTCTCCAAGGACCTCCCTTCATCACCGTTGCATTGGATGATCGCCGACAAGAACGGATCCATCGTTGTCGAGCAGACGAAATCAGGTATGAAGGTCTACGACAACCATGTCGGAGTGATGACCAACAATCCGAAGTTCCCGTATCACATGTACAACCTGGCCAACTACATGGGGTTGACATCCAAGGCACAGGACAACAGGATGTGTCCCGATGTGGAGCTGGCACATTATAGCAGAGGGATGGGGGCCATCGGACTTCCCGGTGATCTTTCTTCCACATCCAGATTCGTGAGGGCGGTGTTCACCAAGATGAACTCCGTTGCTGACGGGAACGACGATTCCGAACTGACCCAGTTCTTCCACATCATGGATTCGGTCAAGCAGGTCAGGGGATGTTGTGATCTGGGTCATGGTAAGTATGAGATGACCCAGTATACATCGTGCTGTGACCTTGACAACGGCATTTACTACTATAGGACATATGACAACAGTCAGATCTGTGGGGTGGACATGCATCATGTGAATCTCGATACGGAGAAGTTGAAGGAGTTCGTGTTGGTCAACGGGCAACACATACTGATGCAGAACTGAATGGGTTCCGCCTCCCTCCGGGGAGGCCTATAGCCCATATCCATATGTCCGACGAACGAACAGTTTGTCGGGTAAACTACCCTACTTTCCCACTAGGGTTTACATAGTTGTACCTCGTAACATGGTACGAGGGAACAGATGGCATTGATAGCATGTAGATGTCCACACTGTGGTGGAGAAGTGAATATGGACGAGAATCTGGAATCTGGATTCTGCGTCTATTGTGGTAACAAGGTCCTGAACGATAAGGTATCCAAGGTCAAGGTCTCCGTGGACCGTTCTTCGGAGGTCAAAAATTCATTGGCATTGGCCAAGAGTTACATCTACGACAAGGATCTGTACACGGCACAGACCCTTCTGAACAAGGTCATGGCGATCGATTCGACCAATTCTGATGTCTGGTACATGGATGCTCTTCTCGATGCGAAGAACAGGAAGAGAGACCTAGAGCGTGCCAAGCAATACAAGTCCCTTGGAATCTTCACATACAACGACTATGTGGAATACAAGTCCCTCGTGTTCAGTGAGAGGGGCAAGGTAGCGTATCTCATCCTGTTCACATTCGGATTTATGGGAATATTCGCCACGATTCCCATCATGATAATATTCGGTCTCTACTGGCTCACACCTGTCGTCGCCGCAGCTGTCGCAATCATCGGATTGATAATATTCTTCGTCCTTCGCAAGGGCAAGAACCCCACCATCGATCCCGCACTCGCAGAGGCACACAGTGCGGCCAAGGGACATCTTGGTCTTGATGATGAGAATGACGGTCGTCTCTGACCGTATCCCTTCGGCAATCAAAACCCGAATATAAACGGAGGGGGATTCACCGTCGATGAACAAGTATCTGCAGCTGTTCAGGACAGGTAATGCGATAATGGGTATCGTGGGTGTATCGGTGGCGAGTTTCATGGTGGCCGGTACCGACATCCTCACCCATTGGCCGAATCTTCTGCTTTCGGCTGTAATCGTGTTCACTTTCATCGCAGGCGGCAATTCTCTCAACGACTACATCGATGCGGATATCGACAGGACGGCACATCCCGAACGTCCCGTACCGTCCGGAAGATTGTCACGTAAACAGGCCAAGGATGTCGGGATGTTCATGTTGGGTCTTTCTGTGATGGTGTCCCTGTTCACGTTCGATGTGGCATGTGTACTCATAGTCCTGATCGCTGTGGTCCTCATGGTGTCGTATGAGATGTTCCTCAAGCAGAGGGGATTCGTCGGTAACGTCACCATCGCGGTGATGACCGGGATGCTTTTCCTACTTGGAGGAGCTGTCGTCGGTAACGTACAGGGAAACGTCATCGTAGCACTCATGGCCATGTTCGTATCCATAGGAAGGGAGATCTCAAAGGACATTGAGGACAAGGACAGTGACGAGGGAGACAGGTTCACCCTTCCGATGAAGATAGGTGACAGGAACGCCGCCATAATCGCATCGTTATGTTACATTGTAGGGCCAGCACTCAGTATACCCCCTATTATCTGGAATTCGTACTCTTTCCTGTATTACACCGTCGTTCTGGCCGATGTCGTCTTCCTCTATTGTGCGTTCATCGTGTTCTCGGACCCACATAAAGCACAGAGGGCTGCAAAGAAGGCCATGATGTTGGGATTGTTGGCATTCATCTTGGGTGTGATCCCTGTTTGAGGCGAATCGTATGTCAGATGAGGAAGACAACTATCAGATCCTCCCGACAGAGGAGGAGGTCCGCAGGGAAGCCGTCGGAAAGCTCGTGGAATGTTCCATCCTTAAGGATAGACTGATCGATCTCGAGAGGGACATCGCCAACCTCCGTTATCTCACCGAACTGTTGGACGAGTCCGCCGTTACGATGGATGAGAACGGTCATGTGGATGTACGTCCGGTGTATAGGGAGATCCGTGCACGCGTAATGGCGATGCAGTGCGAACAGAAGGTCATGGAGGATCGTATCCATGAACTCAAAGGTGAGATGGATGGTATGGATGCCCTTTCGAACGTGAAAGTGGTCGTCAAGAAGCTCTAAAATGGTTGGGAAGTGGATGGCTTTCAGCCATCCAGTTTGTTTCCATTCGCGTCGGTTCCAATCATCATGTCCTCGATATCCTTGAACATATCGACGACAGTCTCACCCTTCTTGGTGAGGGTGATCTTGTAGACGGTCTGGGGGTGTTTCTCCTCCCTGATCTCGACAAGTTTTGCGGCTTCTGCATCTTTAAGAAGATTGGAAAGAGCGTTCGCATTACAGAACTTGAGGAGTTCGGTCTTTTTGATCTCGGACTTTTCTGCGATATAGCTGAGGCACTTAACCGTGTACCTGTTGTTCAGCAGTCTCTCTGTTTCAAGAGCTCTGGAGGACTTCTCTGTCAGCATGTTTATACAATGTCCTATCTAGAATATAAAGCATTGTATTTTATGTAATTGTAAAATGATGTATTTTTGGTACTTTGAAGGAAAAAGTTTTAAAAAGTTTGTTTACCTGTGAACTATAGGGTTTTAAGCCTATATGCGTCAAAGATATCGATAAGTCCGCCAAGGAGTGTGATGACTCCGATCACGATCATGACTACATCAGCGGTGCTGTTGAGGTTCATGATTGCGTATATTCCGACGAGGAGGAATGCAACTCCCACGATGAGGGGCAGGATCCTCTCCTTGATGTCGAGTCCACTCTTGACCCCGGTGAGGATGTTGGAAACTCCAACGATGATAAGTCCGATGGCTAGGATCGCCATGAGGATGTCCCTGACGGTGGCGGTGAGGATGATCATTGCGATACCGAGGACGATCTTGATCGCTCCGGATACGATGTCCGGTGTAGAACCGGTCCTGATCCCCATGAACGCGTTGACGGCTCCACCTACCAGAAGGAGGACTCCGAACACGATGAGGATGATGTCGAGCGATCCTGCTTTGAAGATGATCATGAGAAGTCCGATGACCGTCATGAGCACTCCGGTGACGAGGAGGTCGCTCCAACCTTTCAATTCCATACTGTTGGCCATAAAAGTACCTCTGAACGAATCATCGGTCTACCTGTATTTACAGATATTGTAATCATGTGGGTAGGTGGTTAATGTGGATGGGTGCCCGAAATGGGTGGGCACCCATTTCTGATGTTATGCGTGTCTTATGCCACACCATTCGTGGATGTCCCTGTCCGTCGTGAATATGTCGTCCGGGGAGAGTTCATCCAATTTCTCGTGTCCCGTTATCCTGAGGAACGTGGCGATCTCCTCGGTGATCACCCTCATGAAGTTGGCGACCCTCTGTGATCCGATATCCACATCGATCCTGGATGTGAGTTCCGGATCGTGTGTCGCGATACCCATAGGGCATCTGCCGGAATCACAGATGCGGTACCTCTGACATCCCAATGCCATCAACGGTGCGGAAGCCATCGCTACGGCATCCGCTCCCATCGCTATCGCCTTGAAGACATCACCAGATGTCCTGAATCCACCGGTCATGACCAATTCCTGTTCCATTCCGTGTTTGTCCATGTACTTACGGGCACGAGCCAATGCGAACACCGTTGGGACGGAAGTGTCCGCCTTGAGGAACGCGGGGGATGAACCGGTGGCTCCGCCCCTTCCATCGATCGTGATGAAATCGCATCCTGTCTTGGATATGAACTCCAGGTCCTTCTCGATGTCACCTGCGGCGATCTTTATTCCGATCGGCTTTCCACCGGTCATTTCCCTGAGGTATTCCACCAGATACCCCATGTCCTCGGCCGTTTCGATACCCGGGTATCTGGAAGGGGACAGTATGTCCTCTCCGACGGGCTTACCGCGGATCCTCGCGATCTCCTCTGTGACCTTCTTTCCGGGTAGATGTCCGCCCATTCCGGGTTTGGTGGCCTGTCCGACCTTGATCTCCACGGCATCACAGTTCTGGAAGGTCTCCTCGGTACAGCTGTACCTGTTGGGGATGTACTCGAATATGTACTTGTGAGCGGCGGCCATCTCTTCGGGAAGGACACCCCCTTCTCCGCTGCACATGGCGGAACCCACCATCGCAGAACCTTTCGACAAGGAGACCTTGGCCGGTTTGGACAACGCACCGAAGCTCATGTGCGATACGTAGATCGGAGTCTCCAATCTCATTGGGACCTTGGCCTTCTTTCCGATGGTCACCGAGGTGTCCACGCTCTCGGATTTCTCCCTGGGCATCCTATGGAGTTGTGCACCGGCGATCAGGATGTCTTTGAATCCCTTCACCGGACGAAGGGTGTCCATGGCCTCGGCGGGCGATATACCCGATACGGAGATCTCATGGATGTAGTCCATGGGTCCGTCATCGGTGATCGTGAGCGAATCATCGTATGACTGGTCCAATTTCTTGGGTTCTTCCTTCTCCCATTCGGTTTGAACGGTGATGAATGCGGATTTGGGTGCCATGCATACAGGGCACCTCCAACTCTCGGGAAGTGAGTCGAAAGGGGTGCTGGACTCATCATAGATGGTCGTACAGATAGCACATCTGTGGAATGTCATGATTTCATATCCATCTGCTTGTATATAGGAAATGGGGGATGTGTTGTGAATTTGTTAGTCTTTAATATGAACAAGTGTTCAAGGATATCATGGCAGAATGTCCCGGAGATATCGATCCGTCCTTGGAACAGTACAAGGGCAGGATCGCTGACATGATGACCGCACCCTTCATCAACCATCTGGGTATCGAACTGGTTTCCGTGACTCCTTCGGAAGTGAGGATGCGTATGACCCTCAGGTCGGAGTTCAGGAACAGCAACGGTGTCGGTCATGGGGGTGTGATCTATACCTTGGCGGATCACGCTGCGGCGATAGCCGCCAATGTGGAATCCGATGCCGTAGGTCAGAGCGGTAACATAACCTATCACCGCCCCTTAATCTCGGATTCCGTAGAGGCGGTATCCACGAGGATCAATTCCTCCCGTTCATTGGATGTACAGGATGTTCGCGTCTATTCGGAGGGGAAGTTGATCGCATCAGGTGTCTTCACTGCTTTCAAGGTCAGGAAGTGATCGTATGGCGGATAGGAGATGTCCGTATTGCAAGGAACTGGTACCGGAGTTCAGTGTCAATTGTCCCAGATGTTACAGGGACATTCCTCCTGAGGCTTCCGGTAGGAAGCCGATCGACGAGGGCAGGGCACCTTCCGTAAAGTCAGTCAACAGACGTGCCATCGCTATGCTGGCACTGATTCCCGGGGCCGTTGGACTCATGGGCTTGGGACATTTCTACCAGAAGGATTACCGCAAGGGTCTGATGTTTCTTTGCATGGGTGTCGTCATGATGACCGCGATCGTGATGTTGGTCACGAGCATATCTGCCAGTATATCGGGCGTATTCTCCGTGGTATTGACGGTGTTCATGGTGATAATGTTCATCGGAACATATCTTCTGCAGGCTTTCGATGCGATGGTAAGATCATTGTTCGTGATCTGATCAGCATCTTCCTCTGGCCTTCAACATCAGGAAGGACGATTTCAATGCGATGTCCAGAGCGGAGCGTCCATTCCCGATGCCCATGGAATCGTCGGGGAACAACAGGTCATAGGCATGTGTGATGGCCAGGTTCTCGTTCTTCGGATCATCGCCCAATGCGGATGGCGGTATCCCCCTTCCGCCGGATGCCATAATGGTCATCTCCTTGGATATGTCCCAGGGCTCGTTGATCAGGAACTTCTTGATGGTGAACGACACATCAAAAGATGTTACAGTCTTCCCTTCGAGCAACTCCTTCACATCGGTGACGATGTCGTTCAACGGGGTGCCGTTCAACAATACCTCCACCGGTTCTCCGGAGGTCTTCTCAAAATAGGCCCTCTGTTTCTTGGTGAACGATCCCGGTTCGAGTAAGACCCGTGCGGAGTAGACGCTATCGACTATGGCCGTGTCCAAGTCCACCTTACAGATACCGATCTCACAAACTCTATCCAAAGGGAAACCATAATCCCCGTCGGAGACGACCTGTACTACGAACACCTCCTCGCCCATGCGGATGGTACCTCTCTGTCCGTTTTAAATTATTTTCATGTGTGTTCGGACATTTGTAGGTGGATTCCCGATTCGACATAGGGTTTTAATACGCATGAAAATGGTCAGCAAACATGCACTCCGCGAAATCCATCGATGAACTCTACGATGAGGTCAGGGATTATGACCTCGTACTATGCAACGATGCACCACTGGCACTTGCACTCAACAACAGGGTGGACCGTGCAAGGTTGGGTAAGTTCGCATACACCATGAGGGAATTCGCGAGGGAGAAGTTGGTGGATTTCATAGATGAACCAATGATCGGAGACATCGAGCTCGTCAGGAGGGTCGCCGATAGTACGGGTTATGATATCAGGTTCGTTCATGCGGAGATAGAGAACATCAGGCGCATGCAGCGTTTCATATCCGATGTGAGGGCATATCTCGGAAAGAGGTCCGCCAAGGTGTGGGACGAATATGTGAAGTACATGACCTTGGAGAGATTGATCGATATCTATGAGGCAACGAAACCTCCCATCTATGCACCGTATTCCCGAATTGCTGCGATAGGTGTGGAGGACAACCTCTTCGACAATATGGATAAGAAGATGTTACCCAGCGATTTTGATGACATCCCCATCGTTAGATATACCGATTACGAGATCGAGGAGGTCAGGCTACTGGGCAACGACAAGCAGATCGCGGACTGTGCTGTGGACATCGCCGTACGCTCCAATCCGAAGGATGTCGCGATTGTCCTGGATTCCTCTGGACCGATCGCGGATGCCGTGCGTTCGGCATTATACAGGGTTCAGGTACCGTTCATCAACTCACTTTCCGTGAAGGACCTCCATTCCATCAGGAATTACCTTCAATTCATACGTCTGGCTCTATCGTATCGCACTGTTAGGGTGAGGGATGTTAGGAGTCTGATATCCTCGTATCGCGGACGTCTCCAACAGAGGCATGATGAATACTCGTTGCACAGGTTCTTCGAATCAGGTACGGTGAAGGATGAACATACCGTGGAGTTGTTGACCTGCATGCGCGATGTATCAGACCTTACGTTCTCGGACATATGCGCCCGTTGCGTACCCGGTCCGGAAAGGGCCAACATCCGTATATTGCTGGCACAGATGGATTGTGCTGATAAGAGGGTCACCGATTCCATATTGGAGGATTTGGTCTATGCCGTCAACAACATCGGCAACCTTCCGCACAACGAACAGATCCCTCAGGACGAGAAGGAAGGCGTACTCATCGCGGATTGTAAGAACTCGATGTACGTGGACAGGCCCATCGTGATCTATGCCGGATTGGGTGTGGATTGGAACAGGGAACTGAAGGGAATGGATTCCCTTAAGACGGATCTCAGGAGGGAGGAGTCGTATAGGAACGATACGAGGTTCTGCGTACTCATCCAACAGGGTAGTGTCAGATACCATTTCGCGAACGCTACCAAAGGGGGTAAGGCCGCAATACCCTGCATGCATTTCGAACGTTGCATGGATGGCAGGCTCGTCACCGATTTCTCCGATGTGTGCAATACGATAACGCGTGGTGCCTGGCACATCGATATGAGGGATCGCGGTGTGGACCATGACTGCATGGATGTGGACAACTCCGCGAACATGCCCAGATACCTGTCGCCGAGCGCATACAACGCGTATTACTCCTGTCCCAGAAGTTATGTGTTCAGGACATTGGCACCGTCCGCGGAGAACGAGAATCTCCTGGTCGGTACCATGGTCCACGATTACGCGGAGTTCCGCATATCGTATCCAGAGAAGGCAGCGGAACACCCTCCGGAATACTATGCGGACATGATCGCAGACATATGTGCTCCCCTACAATCCGAGGAAGCGGCGGAAGTGGAACGTGCGAAGATACGTCTTTCCTGTAGGGCCGTCGATGAGATGGTGGCATCCAAGAACCTCGGTCCGGCCGGTATGAGGAGGCGTTCGTCCGATAAGATCGAACCTAACATGTTCTTCGAACTGTACGGTCTCGAGGATGTCAGCGAGTACACCGAGAAGAAGATCCTGGATTCCGACAACAGGATGGAGGGTGACATGGACCTATACACGGACAGGTTCATCCTCGACTACAAGACTGGTACTAAGAAGTCACCGGAAACGATGAACGATGCCATGAACTTCAACGAGGATCCCTCGAAGAGGAAGGTCCTGAAGTACGGTTACGACCTTCAACCACTGTTCTATCTCGCACTCGCAAGGAGCAAGGGCGACACCCCGAAGGTGTTCCAATACTTCTCTACCAAAGAGCTGTACAGGATGGGGCTCACATCCGGAATGATGGACATCCAGGATTGTTACACATCCGTTCATGTGGAAGACAACGACATGGACATGATGGTCAGCAGCAAAACGTTCGATAAGAGGAACTATAAGAAGTGTGCCAACGAGATGAGGGAGATGCTTCGTGACAATCCCGACCAAGGGTTCTGGAAGGACGACTCGAATCTGTCCGATGTCCTGGTCAATATGGGATATTCAAAGGGAACGGCATCGACCCTCATCAAGGAGATATCGTCCCTCTTCGACCGTGAGGTGGTCCAGGCCGATGACGAACGCGTATGCGTGTCCGAGGACACGTTGGTAAGATTACGTGAGATGGTCAGGAAGGACTATGAGAGGATAGCCAAGGACTTCTTCGAAGGGGGAGAAGGTTCGTTCCCAGCAAGACCGTGCAGGGAGTGTTCCAACTGTGGGTACAAGGATATGTGCACGGTCGAACCCATGACGGAGGTGGATTCCGATGATGAATGAGCGTCAGAAGGAGATCGCGGAACATCTTGAACACCCGCTGTTGGTGGATGCGGGCCCGGGTACCGGAAAGACCGCAACGGTCGTACAGAGGTACATGAATCTGATCGAGGGTGGTGCAAATCCGAGGAAGGTATTGATGGTCACCTTCACCAACAATGCGGCCCAGGAAATGAGGGGACGTATCCGTTCCACCATGACCAAACGCATCCGCGTCACCGGCAAGATCGATAGGGGAGAACCGTTGGATCCAGAAGAGGACAAGGACGTGGTCCCTCTCGATGAGAAGGGGTTGTTGGCGTTCACCCAGGCATTGAACGAGGTCAGAGCATCCACTTTCGATTCGTTGTGTCTCCGCATCGTACTGGACGCACCGGAGTTCGTGAGTCAGTTCTTCGGATTCAAGGATGTGACATTGACGAGGAATGCGAGACTGTCACAGAACGAGACCCTCAACAGGGATCATTTCAGAAGGTTCTATACGTCATTCATCGATCGTTATGGGTATCTGTATGTGAAGAAGGATCAATCGGGGAACACGATCGAGGACATACCTTCGTTGTTATCCGGCTCCGTGGATGACATATTCGATATGATCAACAGGCTGATGTCCACGGGTATCATCCCTGTCGCCGATGGGGATTGGTTCTCCGACGGTCTCTCACGCCTCAGGGGGCAGGAAGGCATGATGTACACCAAGTTGAGGGCTGCCAACGAGAGCGATGCCATACACAAGAAACTGGTCAAGTACCTCGAGACCGGAATCATAGACGACCCTCAATTCTCCGATGAGATCCATAGGTTGCATGGCATCAAGAAAGGACCACATCCGTATTCCGAGGAGTTCATCGACAATCTCGTGGACGGTGATAGGGACCTTCTGTTACATTTCCTCAACCATGTCTATTACGAATACATACGCAAGTCCGTATCGGACAACAGGTTGACGTTCGGATTGGCTGCATTGTTCGCATTCTGCATCCTTTACACCGATGAGCGTTCCAGATCGTTGTACTCTGTGGAACATCTCATCGTGGACGAGTTCCAGGATACGAATGCGATGCAGGTCAAGGTATGTCTCATGTTGTTGGAACGTGACAACATCTGTGTCGTAGGCGATTGGAAGCAGGGGATCTACGGATTCAGGTTCGCATCCATCGACAACATCACCGAATTCCAACAGAGGGTGAGGGCATCATCCCACGAACTGAACTCCGATGGGACAGCACGCGTCACGATGGGTCGTGACATCGATGTGTCAGTCATCCCTCTGGAGGAGAATTACAGGAGCCATAGCACCATCCTCGATTGGGCGTTCGCCGCATTGGAGGCGGACGGATCCCCGAGCGAGGGTTCCCCCGATGTCATCCCGTTGACGGCCAAGAAGGATGAGGTGTTCCAGGAGAATTCCGGATTCGGCATGTATGTGGCGAAGGACAAGGAGGACGAGTATGAAGCGATCGTCAACAAGGTCTCGGAGTACGTTGGAAGCGGCAATTATCTGATCAAGGACGATGACACGTTCCGCCAACCCAGATACGGCGATATTGCGATACTGTTCCAGACCGTCAAGGATTGTGTATGCGTCTATGACAGGTTGAGGGCCGCAGGGATCCCGGCGTTCCTACAGTCCGATATGGAGATCATGTCCTCTCTCCCCGGCAAGCTGGCACTGGCTTGGTTGAGGTTCGTCAACGACAAGGACGACCGTCGTGGGATATCCACTATCCTCGTTCACGAGGGGTATTCATTGTCCCAGATCAAAGGAATGTTCTCCGAGGTCAATAACGGCCATGACATATTGGATGCGATACCCAGATATCTGGCACAGGAACGTGCGTTCCTAGCCGCCAAGAGGAAGCGCCCCAACGACCTCCTGACATCCATATTCGCTTTCCATAGGATCGGAGACAACGATGAGCATTCGGATGCCGCTCAGGCCATCATCGCGGCCATATCCTCATCCTTCAACTCGTCATTGATGACCATCTCCGATATGATACGCCTCATCGAGGATGACATCGAGAACGGTACGAAGTATCCGATAGACGCCGTGCTCGGAAAGGACGCGGTGATCGTCCAGACCATGCATAAATCGAAAGGGCTGGAATATCCGATAGTGATCGTCAGCGGTGTCGGTTCCATGCCCAAGAAGGAACACCACGACAGCGTACTGCACTATGACCCGGTGTTCGGATTGAGGTCTGACATCATGTTCGTCAACAGGGGCGATGACCGTATCGGTCGGGTCAAAGATTGGAAGTACAGTGCGATATCGGCATGCAAGACCAGCGATCACAGCGAGGAGTGCCGTCTGCTATTCGTCGCCATGTCCAGGGCGGAACAGTACATGTACCTGACCGGTAAGGCCGGCAAGAGGACGTCCAAGTTCCTGAAGCATTTCATCGAAAGATACAGCGGCATCCATGGGGATACCGATCCGAAGCCGGAACGTTACGAGTTGCCGAAGGACGTCATGTCCGCGATGGATGCGGAGCCTCCGACGATCCCGGAATACAGTACCAGACGTAGGGGCCTGGACGTCCATAGCCTCATCACGTACGTCCCTGCGGAGCCCGGTTCGTCCGAACATGACGGCGGTAAGGAGTACGGTAACGCGGTCCATTTCATAGCCGACAAGCTCGTGAAGAGGAGACGTGACGATCTCGATGCCAGGGTACTCGCGGAAGCCTATGCGGGTGACAAGGGTATGGATTACGATCAACTGTGCCAGGATGCCATCAGGATCAATCATCTCCTCGATGGGTTCGGCGATGCCACCCTGATCTCCGAGGTGCCATGTTCGCTCCCCGTCGGTGACACGATGATTCACGGTATCATAGACCTCATAGTGGATGATGGCGACACCATCTCCATATACGACCACAAGACCGAATCCGACCTCCGTAACATGCAGGAGTACAGGGTGCAGGTCAGCATCTATGCGCACTCTGTCATGCAGGCCCGTGGTAAGGACAACGTGAAGGCATATCTCCATTACGTCACCAAGGGTGATGCACCGATACAGGTCGACATAATGCCCATGGTCGAGATAGAGGGACGTCTCGAACGTTACAAGAGGGAGACCAGTCAGGTCCCGGAGGCGGACTACACCTGACACCCTCTCTCTTTATAAAAGATTGTAATCGCGCGTGTGGCCCGCTTTTATACCAGAAGGCTAATCGGGGGTCATGGCGACTATTACGGGATTGACCGCTGCAGAGGTGGAGGAAAGGACTCTGGCAGGGCAGGTCAATTCGAAGACCGAACGTGTAACGAAATCCTATCCGCAGATACTGATCGACAATCTCTGTACCGGTTTCAACCTGCTTCTCCTGATTCTCGGCGTGGCCCTCATCGTCACCGATCCCCACAGGGGTGTGGTCAATGCCTTGGCGGTCACAGGAATCATTCTGATGAATGTTGTCATTTCCACCGTTCAGGAGTGCAAGGCGAAGAGGCGTCTCGACAAGATCGCCCTGCTCATGACCCCTAAGGTCACCGTGCTCAGGGACGGCGTAGCCTCCGTCATTTCCCAGGAACAGATCGTCAAGGACGATATCATCGTCATCTCCGCAGGCGATCAGGCATTGGTGGACGGAACGCTCCTTGAGGAAAGTTATCTGGAGATGGACGAGTCGCTCCTTACAGGTGAATCCCATACCGTTCGCAAGAAGGTCGGGGACACCATATATTCCGGTTCATACAGCGTCGTGGGTGACGGACTCTACAGGGTGGATGCATTCGCAGAGAACTCCTTCGCATCCAAGATCATCGCTTCCGCACAGAAGCCCATCAAGAAGAAGACCCCCCTCCAGATGGAGACCACAACCATCATGGTCATGCTCATGGCAATCGCCATCCTCTATTCGCTCGTAGCGGCAGTCGTGTTCCTCGTTACCGGTAAGGGTATCGCAGAGATCATCGAGACCGTTGCCGTCATCCTAGAGATCGTTCCGATCGCGCTCTTCCTCCTCATCGTCATATCCTACATGATATCCGCGATCCGCATGGCGGACAGCGGTGTTCTCCTGCAGGATTCCAGTGCCGTCGAGTCCATCAGTCATGTCGATACCGTCTGCATGGACAAGACCGGTACCATCACCACCAACAGGCTCAAGTTCAACGACGCGGTGTTCTTCGAGGACACCGATGTGGAGGTCGCCATCGCATCCTATGTCGGTAGCGTCGGTGGGAAGAACCGTACCGTGGAGGCCCTCGAGGGGAGGTATCCCGGTATCAAATGTCAGGTGTTCGACGAGATCAGGTTCTCGTCCGAACGTAAGTACAGTGCAGCCAAGATCGTCGTCAACGGCAAGGCACGTTCCTTCTACATGGGAGCGCTCTCCTCCCTCGGGCCGCATTTGGACGATGCCCCCCGTATCGAGGGAATCATCAAGGAGTATTCCTCCAAGGGACTCAGGACAGTCCTGTTCACCGAATCCAAAGAGAACGTCTCTCTCGATTCCGAATCCGGCATCCCTGATCTGAAACCCCTTGCGGTGTTCGCCATAGAGGATGAGGTCAGACATGATTGCAGGGACACCATCGATGTGTTCCTCAAGCACAATATGGACCTGAAGGTCATCTCGGGTGACGATCCCGCTACCGTCGATGCATTGTTCACTATCGCCAACATCCCCGGGGAGAGGAAGATAGTGTCCGGGGACCGTCTTGCAGAGCTCAGCAAGAGGAGGAAGGATGCGCATGATGCATTGGACGCATCCAAGGTGAGCGGGAAGGAGTCCACGGAGGCCGTTGCGGAGTACATGTCCGCCAACAAGGAGTTCACCGATTGTATCCTGGAGACCAATATCTTCGGTCGTATGAAGCCGGATCAGAAGGAGGAGGTCATCGATACGCTCAGGGCCAACGGAAGGTACGTCGCCATGGTCGGTGACGGAGTGAACGATGTCAAGTCTCTGAAGAAGGCCAATGTGGGTGTCGCCCTCGAGAGTGGCTCCGGTGCGGCACGCGGTGTCGCCGAGATGGTCCTTGTCAAGGATAACTTCGCCGCTCTTCCCAAGGCATTGGTCGAGGGAAAGAGGACGGTGTCCGGTATGAGGGATATCCTCAAGATCTATATCTCCAGGAATCTGGTGCTTGCGGTCCTCATCGCAATGACCCTGATCTTCCTCAACAAGGCACCTTTCAACCCTGTGCAGAACATGTTCTACTCCCTGTTCGCCGTGGGTGTGTCCGCGTTCTTCATGTCGTTCTGGGCCAAACCCTCCGACAACTCCGACTTGGTGTTGCCCAAGGTCCTCAGGTATGCATTGCCCACCGCGTTGACCATCTCCATAATGGGATTGATCATTCTCGCTGTGTTCGAGTACCTGTTCATCGAAGGGATCGTCACGTTCGAAGGTTACGACGCGTACGGTGTCGATCAGGCGACCAGTGGACTCGTCGTCCTGTTCCTGTCGTTCTGCGGTATCTTCCAGTTGTTGGTCGTCGATCCCCAGTTCAAGATATTCAGCATCGATGGGGAGGTCCACAGGGATTGGAAGCCTATCGTACTCTTGTGCTTCCTTTCCGTCGGATCCATCGTGGCCTACAACATCGACGTGTTCTGCGAGCTCATGAGCATCCCGATGATCCCGTTATGGTTACAGTTCCTGATGATCGGACTCGCCGTCGTATGGTTGATATTGCAACAGCTCATCCTCAGGCTGAACAAGTTCACACTTCTGGAGGACATCCTCGAGCGTTGGTACCTCAAGACACTTGCGAAGAACAACGAGAAGGAGAACGCGAAGCTCCACAGGTCAAAATCTTCTGAGTGAGATCGCGATGGCTACAATCAGCGGTAGCACGCAGACGCATGCCACGATGAGCACTATGAGGTCGGGGGACATCGGTCCGTCCGATGCCCTCACCTCCAAACACATATCCTTGTAGTCGTGGAGTACCCAATCGAACTCCGGATTCAGCACAATCCTGTTCGTACCAATGTACGCACTGCCGTTGTCGGGCTCTACGGTCGCATCGGTCCCGATGATGCAATCCAGTGCGGAGTCCTTGTGGTCCATGGTGATCGTGCCGTCTTTGCCCACTCCTTCGAAGATTACCGATCCATCGTTGTCCAGTGTGACCTTGAACGAACGGTCCGGAAGTGTTGTGGTGTCGGACACATCTTCTATGGTATCGTCCATGGAATTCCCGGAGACGATATCTCCCGATATCCTGCATGACATTATCTCGCAATCCGTGGACGAACCGGTGAGGGAACCGGACAAACGTACATCGGAAGATGTCCCGGGAACGTTCAGTTCCACTTCGTTCACATATGCCCCGATATGGGAATCGTCGCATCCGTGTACATGGGAGCCGACCATCCTGCCCGCCAATCCGCCGGATACGGAATATGATTGCACCCTATCGACCGAATCGAAAGAATCCGTTGTCGGATACGGTACTATGGACATGCCGTCCACCGTCACGGTATACGATCTTCCGATCGATGAGCATGATGCGAACCGATCGTTCTCGGACGATGCGCACAATCCTCCCGACAACGTTCCGGATATGTTACGTCCGGTATCGGAACAGGTGTCCAGGGTGGACGGTTCGATCGTGGCATCCATAGAAACCACGGATCCGATGCACGATGCGACCTTTCCTGCAGAGGTACATGCGATGTAGTCGCATCCGGAACTGTATGCCGTGATACCTCCGCTCACGGATTCCCTGATACAATCCGTGCTCAATAGCCTGGGATCCTCCGGCGCACCTTGTCCCACCTCCGACGTGGAGTACATGAAAGATATCACGTCGGAATCCACATGTATGCGCTCGAACACGGTGTCCTTCGCACGCTCCACCAACGGTGATGCCGTACACGTCTCGTCGAAGGATATCCTACCTATGCCCGCATCCAGATCATGGTGTATGTACGACGAGAATGACCCTTCTATGACGATGTTGCGGAACGTAGCACCGTCGGAACCCGAGAACATGCACACGTTCTCGCCGTTCATCACGATTCCGGAGATCCTGTGTCCGGCCCCGTCCAATGTGCCGGTGAACACCACGTCCTTCCTTGTCATATTGGACCCTGTGGGCACCTCGACGGTACCTTCCGACATGATGGTGTCCGAACCTATCAGCACGGTGCCCTCCATACCGTCCATCATCACGTACAACGGGTTCCATTCGTTAACCTTGGATAACGGGAACGAGACATTCGGTGTCGAACCGTTGACCGTTGCGATTTGATCGTTCATCACGACCTCGAGGTATGCGACATCTTCGGTAGGGGCGTACCCGTCAGCGGTCACCCATACGACGACCGCGTCACTATCGACGGAGAACGATACGGACAGGGAGGGCGTGGACGGGAATATCAGGTCCTCGGTGAGGATGTAATCTCCATCAGATGGCGATCCGATGCCGATGTCGAGGAACTCGTCCACGGACGATATCCATATGGGGCCATCGGAGGAGGCATCCGCCGGAACATAAGGTATCAGAAGCATCGTTGCGACCAGTATCGCGAGGAACCATCGCATGTGTTCGCAATCGCATCATCCGTTTATAACAGATATGCAATCCCCTGACCATGGCGATCATCACAGTCGGCGGAGGGAAGCTGGAGGGGAACGGCAGGATCGAGGATATCATGCGTTCCAACGACCTCCATCCCGATGCCTACATATTCATCATGGAAGGGGTACCCGTACCATCCGACACCGAGGTCGGGGACGGGGAGAAGGTGGATGCCATCCGCGTGGCATCCGGCGGATGATGCTCAGAGGTCCTTGTCCAAGTAGATCCTGGCCGCTTCGGGGAAAATATCCTTGATCCTGGGGTCGTCCGGTTCGGTTATCCCCAATCTCCTCATCTCGGATACGATGTACTTGCACACGTCGGTGTCATGTATCATCAGGCAGGTATCGCATGCCCACACGGTATCGTTCTGTTTGGGGCGTTCCAAATCCTTTCCGAACCTGGTGTCGTTGCACGGGTAGAACGGACAGTAGCAGAACGTACAGTCCTGTCCGTCGTAGTGGCAAGGGTAGTACTTGCACCTCCTGTTGCTCCCGATCCATCCTTTGGATATCTCCGATCTCACGATGTTCAGAAGATTCTCCTGTCCCATGAAGTCAAGGACACGATGCGAGGATTAATTGATTGTGTTCGGTGACACGGTATCGTAGGAACACTTACCTACCTCGAGACCGATTAGGTTAGTATGGACACGCCAGATTACGAGTTCCCGCCGATCAACGGTGATTGGCTCAGGAGGGCCAAGAGGAGATACAATTCCATATTCCTCGGAGGGGAGAGGGACAGGATCCCGGTGGATCCGATGATGCTTTCCCACTCCACCGTGTGTTGCGGATATTCCATCCGTGACTTCTACGATAAGCCCAAGCTTGCAGTGAACTGTCTGGCGTTCGCACAGGAGGTGTACGACCTCCTGCCTGTGACGAAGTACTATTTCGCACATCCGTGGCTTCCGGAGCTCGGGATCCGTCTGAAGCCCATGGACTACATGGCCCCGGTCGCCGATAACGTGGTTGTCAACACGCCCGAGGATGTGGACCTCCTGCACATCCCGGATTCGGAGGAGATCAAGAGAGGATACACGTACACACGTCTCACGGGTGCAATGGACTACACCAAGGAGAGGTTCCCGGACATGTTCGTGCCTTTGGCGTACGTCCCCGAACCGGTCGGATCCGGTGCCGCTCTGTGCGGATTGGAACAGTTCTTCATGTGGACGGAGACCGAGATGGACCTCTGCAGGAAGTTGGTGGACGCATACATCGATACCGCCACCATGGGTGCGGAATCCATCGCCAAACGTTACGGTATGGCATTGCTCAACACCGGTGCGGTGTTGGAGAACAGCGACACCATGTCCCCCGAGAAGATCAAGGAGATCTCCCCGCCCGCTTTGAACAAGTTGGTCAAAGGATGTCTGACCAAGGGGGCAGGTCCGCAGATCTTCTATCACTTCTGTGGTAACCATAAGGACGATTACCACCTGTTCCCCGGAAGGATAGTGTTCACCCCGTTCACCATCATGCAGATCGGATACTGGGAGAGGGAATCCTTCCCTGCACAGATACTGAAGGACACCTTCGGCAGGATCGCGGCGATCATGCCCTCCGTGGATACCAAGCTTTTCGTCCTTCCAGACCCGAAGAGGGTGTACGATGTCGCATGCAAGCAGGTCATCGACGGTATCGACAGTCCGAACGGTATGGTCCTGGGAACGTCGTGCGAAGTGCCTCCGATGTCGCATCCTGCCAACATCCATGCCCTTGTCAGGGCTGCCGAGGACTACGGTTCATCCAAGAAGGTCTGATGACATGTCGGACCTGGACGATATGATCGGTATGGTGGTATCCTTCTGTGAGGAGAGGGATTGGGACCAATACCATAACCCGAAGGATCTTGCCATCGGGATAAGTACGGAAGCGGGTGAACTGTTGGACCTCTTCAGATTCAGGAACGGATCCGAGAGCAGACAGCTCGTCGAATCCGAAGGATCCCGGGAGATGGTGTCCGACGAGTTGGCGGATGTGTTGTTCTTCGTCCTCAGGTTCGCTCAGATGAACGGTATCGATCTCCGCGAAGCCTTGAGATCCAAGATATCCAAGAACGCCGAGAAGTATCCGGTGGACAGGGCGAGGGGCTCCAACAAGAAGTATTCGGAACTGTGAACCATCTTCTGCAGGACGGTCGCGTACTATTTCTAGTAATAACGTATAGGTGACGATACCATGGCAGCGCCGGTACGTTTCATCCATTGTGCGGACCTACACCTCGGGAGCCGTTTCGTCGGTATATCCTCGGACGATCCCGATCTCGGTAAGAGGATGGTGTCCGCGACCTATCAGGCGCTGGAGAACATAGTCAACAAGGCCAACCGCGAGGCTGTCGATTTTGTCATCTTCGCGGGAGACATCTTCGACGAGACCAACGAGACCCCCTATACCAGGAGTTACTTCGCCGATGCGCTCTCCAGGATCAATTCCCAATGTTACATCGCATACGGCAATCATGATTACAAGAGGAAGTGGGAGGATTCCATACCTCTGCCCCAGAACGCACACGTGTTCGGTGATACGGCGGACACCTTCCTCTACCCTCCGAGCGAGTCGGAGGCGGTGGTGGAGCTCGTAGGTATCAGTCATTCCAAGAAGGAGACGTATGAGAAACTGACCGATCACATAAGGGGTTCGTCGGATAGGTTCACCATAGGCGTGGTGCATTGTGACGTCAACGGCGATCCGAAGAGCAGATACTCCCCTGTCAGGTCCAACGAGATGATGAACAACGGGGTGGACTATTGGGCATTGGGACACATACACAAGGCGGAGATCGTGTCCACCGACCCGTACATCGTGTATCCCGGTAACACACAGGGTCGCGACCCGTCCGAGTCCGGTCCGAGGGGGGCATATCTGGTCACCGTCGTGGACGACAAGGTGGTCAAGACGGAGTTCTTCGAGACCGCATCCGTGGTATGGCAGGACATCGACGTCACCATCAAAGAGGATACCAATCTCACCGATCTGATGAACGAGATCATCGAGAAGAGAGAGGAGGGCGCATTGATCCGTGTGACCGTCACCGGTTCCGGACCGTTGAACAGGGATCTGCGTCTCGATACGGCGGAGATCAGGGACATGATCGAGACCACCACCGGATGCAGATGCACGGGCCTGGTGGTCAATACGATGCCACCGTTCGACCTCAGGGAGAGGGCGAGGGTAGGGGACTTCGTGTCCGCCGTGATCGATTACGGCTCCCTGTTGTCGGAGAAGTCCGCATCCGAACTCATCGACATCATATGCACGACACATGCGGCCAATGCGTACATCAGACACGTCTTCGAGGAGATGGATCCCGACGAGCTCCGTGCATTGGCGGACGAGGCCATGAAACTCGTGGTCGAGAGGATGATCGGAGGTGTCGAGAGATGAAGATCCGTCGTGTCAACATCCAATCGTTCGGTGCCATCACCGGATTCCACGAGGACTTCTCCGGACAGAACATGGTCCTGATCTACGGGGATAACGAAGCAGGGAAGTCCACCGTCGCGGAGTTCATGAGGTCCACACTGTTCCCCGGGAAGAATGCCAAGTACCCTATTGCCAAGAAGAGCGACAGCGGAACACTCGAGGTCGTCATGGACGACGGTGGGTACAGGGTCCTGCAGAGAGACCAGAGGAAGGTGGTCGAGAGGGATGGGAAGCTGTTGCCGTCCGCAGAGATCCGTCTGGATTCCGAGACCTATCGTTCGTTGTTCGGATTGGATTTGGAGCAATTGGGCAACGATAAGGTGATCACCACGGGCGATCTCAAGAGGAGGTTCCTGACGGTCCCCGGAGGGGAGAACGTTCCCGAGGTTTCGAAGCTGATCAGGGCCGAGATGGACAACCTGATGACCAAGGAGAGGGTGACAGACACCAAGGTCATAGGTAAGTACAGGAAGGAGGTCAGGCGTCTCGATCAGGAGATCGCGGAACTCCAGGAATCCATCGACGGTTACAACAAGATGGTGTCCAGATTGGAGAACCTCAACGAGCAGTTGGTCTACATACATGATATGCAGGACACTGCCAACTACATGCGCAACAAGGAGATCATGTTGGAGTCCCTGAAGGACAATGTCGCCACGATCGAACAGCTCAGGACAGAGCGTCTCGCTCTGGAGTATTCGGAGGTACTCACCGATGAGGACCTCATGCGTTACGATCAGTTGAAGTCCAAACTGACCACCTTGGATAACCTGTTGGACGATCTGGAGGATGAGTCCGAGGAGAAGGATGGGCAGATGAATTCCGTCCAGGCCGAGAGGATCATGGCCATGAGGGACGATATCGAGAACGTCTGGGGACTCAAGAGTCGTTTGGACATTCTCTCCAATGCGTTGGAGGACCTACGTAAGGCAGAGGCCACCGACGATGCGTTCGTGAGGGAATCGTGTGCATCCTTGGGGCTGTCGGAGTCTGATATAATCAAGATGGAGTCCGACCCATCCGTTCATGAGATCCTCATCAACCCTAGGTCGAAGAAGGTCATCTCCGCCAAGTTCAGGACTCTCCTCACTCGCGGCAAGAGGGTGGCGTACACCTTGGTATCGGCAGCCGGGGTCATCGCAGGTCTGCTGATCGACTCCCCGGTCCTTGCATCCGTATCCATGGTCGCAGGTATCGCCGTGAACGTGGCACCGTCCATAATAGACACATACTTCCATGTCGACGATATAGATTGGAACACGTGGATCCCGGAGAAGGGTTTCCCCGACAACATCACCAAACAGAGGGCAGCGGACATGCTGTTGGAGGCGGACAAGGTCTTCGACCGTATGCGCAGACGCGATCTCTCCAGGGAACGTATATCCGCGTTCGAGGAGGAGAGGTCCGCCATAAACGATTCCGTATACTCCGTCCTCAGGGACATGGGCATCGATACGGGCAACGTGTTCGGTGACCTCAACGAGATGTACGCGCAGTTCTGTGTCGCACGCAACATCGTGGAGTCGTTCTCCGAAGCCGACGGTCTCAGTGACAAGAGGCAACAGACCGAGGTCGAGTACCATGCCATATTGGAGAAGTACGGTGGGGAGGAGTCTCTGCTCAGGATGCGTGACGACCGTGAGAAGTTGAAGACCCTGGACATCAAGTTGGAGGCGTTGGTCAAATCCGTCGAATCCGCATCCGTGAAGGTTGACGGTATAATGTCCAAGGAGATCGCGGTCTCCGAGGATGATGACATGATGGAGGAGCAGGCTCTCAAGGACAGGATCGATGAGATCAATCAGGAGATAGGTCATGTCACCGCAGAGATGGCAGCGATCCGCGGTGATGTCAGCATAGACGATCTCAAGTATGCGCGTGCGGTCCAGAACGAGAGGTATGTGGAATCCTCCAAGAGGTGGGCCGTGCTCTCCCTCGCGGACACTATCATCAACGAGTGTTGCGACCATTTCTATTCCAGGTTACAACCCACGGTGGTCAGGACAGCCAACAGATATCTGTCGCTGATGACCGGCGGACGTTATCAGATCGTCGCTGACCCGAGGAGCAGCGATCTCACCATCGAAGACCGCACGGGTAGGAAGACATTGTCCGAATGGAGTTCTGGATTGGGCGATCAGGTGTTGTTGTCCATCAAGATGGCCATCGCGAAGGAGCTTACCGATGAGCGTATCCCGTTCATCATGGACGATGTCCTGGTGCGTTTCGACAGGGACAGGAAGCAGGGTGCATGTAGGGCGATCATGGAGTTCGCCAAGGATCAACAGGTCATAATGTTCACATGCGACCGCTCCTTGGAGTCCGCTTTCAAACTCGAAGGCGAGATAAAATACCTGGTGATGTGACACCGAAAACGTTCATCGATAATGTTTATATTTATAGAAACACATATGGGATTCGAGGGAAGAGTATACTATCTCCCTTGATTCACTGATCACCAATCACAATCACACACGCCGGGCCCGATGTGCCCGACAGGTCCTATGACCCGCAAGACTGCCGAACGGCCGAAGAGCCCGCAGCAAAGGATGGGAAATCCACGGGAAAGAAGAGTGTCCTAGATGCCAGGAGGCTATAGGAAAATAACGGATCGAGCAGAGATAGTATAGGTCCCCTTGGAAACCCAATCAGGGGAAATCAACAATGAACAGTATCGATCCAAACGCAATGAAGTATCTGGTTAAAGCTAAGCTCACCGCAGACGGTATCGTCGAAAAACCCGATGTCGTCGGTGCGGTCTTCGGACAGACCGAGGGTCTGCTCGGTGACGATCTGGACCTCAGGGACCTCCAGAAGTCCGGAAGGATCGGCCGTATCGAGGTCGAGGTCACCTCCAAGGGTGGAAAGTCCGAAGGTATCGTCTATGTCTCCTCCAGTCTCGATCAGGTCGAGACCGCCATCCTCGCATCCGCATTGGAGACCGTCGACCGTGTCGGTCCCTGCAAGGCGGGAATCAAGGTCCTCGGTATCGAGGATGTCCGTGTGACCAAGAGGGAACTCGTCGTCGAGAGGGCTAAGGAGCTCCTCGCGGACCTCATGAAGCAGTCCAAGGGAACCGGTTCCGATATCACAGAGACGCTCAGGCAGAGCATCCAGATCGACGAGATCACCTCCTATGGTAAGGACCGCTGCCCTGCAGGACCCAACGTAAAGGACTCCGAGGCCATCATCATCGTCGAGGGAAGGTCCGATGTCATCGCACTTCTGAAAGCGGGAATCAAGAACGCCATCGCAGTTGAGGGAACCAATATCCCCCAGACCGTCCAGGAACTCTCCAAGGAGAAGGTCTCCACCGCATTCGTCGACGGTGACAGGGGAGGAGAGCTCATCCTCAGGGAGCTCTTCCAGGTCGCGGACATCGATTTCGTCGCAAGGGCACCCCGTGCGCATGAGGTCGAGGAGCTCAGTGCGAAGCAGCTGGTCAAGTGCCTCCGCAACAAGATCCCCGGTGACCAGTACATGGAGATGAACGGACTCGCTCCCAAGGAGGGCGATGAGGATGCACCTGTCGTCGAGGAGGAGCGCCCCCGCCGCGAGAGGCGCCGTTCCGAGGATTCCGAGGAGAGGCGCGAGAGGCCTCGCCGCGAGCGTTCTCTGAGAGGAACCGATGACGAGGAACCGCGCCGCGAGCGTTCCCTCAGGGGTACCGACGAGGACGAGCCCCGCCGCGAGCCCAGGAAGAACAGGTTCAACAACGAGGCGGTCGAGAGGTTCCGCAAGAAGGAGGATTCCGAGCCTAAGGACGATGTCCCCGCAGTAGAGGAACCCGTCGATGCACCCATTGTCGAGGAGCCCGCAGAGGAGCCCGTGGTCGAGAAGCCCCGCAGGGGAAGGAAGCCCAAGGACAGGTCCGAGGATGCCGAGAAGCCCAAGAAGGAGCCTCGTGCCAAGAAGGAGAAGGTGGAGAAGATCCTCTCCCCCGAACAGACCGCATACCGCGACATCCTCGCAGGTATCGCATCCACTCACAACGCCAAGGTGCTTGACAAGGATGGCAACATCGTCCTCGAGCTCCCTGTCAAGAACCTCGTGGACACCCTCCGCGCAGATGCGGAGATCAGCGTCTCCACCATCGTCTTCGATGGAATCATCTCCCAGAGGATCGTGGAGGTTGCATCCGAGAAGAACATCCAGACCGTTGTCGGCGTGAAGAAGGGTAACATCACCAAGATGCCCGCCGGTATCACCCTCTGGACCAAAGAGGACCTCAACTGAGATTCAAGATGACCGAGAACAAGATAGTCAACACCTGGGCCGATGTCCAGGATCTTGAGAGCACTGCGGATATCGCGATCCCCGTGGATCCCCTCGACCGTGTCCTCGGACAGGAGGAGGCGATCCAATTGGCCCGTATCGCCGCCAAGCAGAGGAGGCACCTCCTCCTTGTCGGTCCTCCGGGTACAGGAAAATCGATGATCGCACGTGCGATCTCAATGCAGCTCAAGAAACCCGAGACCGAGATCCGTGTCGCGGAGAACCCTGAGAATCCTGAAAGGCCGTTCCTTCAGCTAATAGAGGCCGAGAGGGTCATCAGGGAGAACGAGTCCAAGGCGAGCGCATCCGGAAGACTGATCGATCCCGAGAAGGCTCCCGGAAACGTTGCCGAGAAGCTCGGATACAGGTGCAGGTCCTGCGGGAAGTATTCATCCCACAGTGAACGCAACTGTCCCTTCTGTGGAAAGAGCAAGGCGGACAACACCGCCGGAGGGGGTATGTTCCAATTCAACGAGATGTTGGGTACTGCTTTGGACATGCTCGGTCAGACACAGAAGCCCAAGGACCGTGTGGTCACCACCAGGTCCCTTGCCGATGGGACCGAGGAGACAGTCGTCTTCGAGGCCGCCGGCGATAAGATCTGCGTGTTGGATCAGAAGGCGATGGAGAAGCGCCGTGAGGTGGAGAAGAACTCCAAGCAGAAGGTACTGGTCAAGTTGGACCGCGACCCATTCGTCCTCGCCACCGGTGCCTCAGAGACCGAACTCCTCGGAGATGTGAGGCATGATCCGTACGGCGGACACGCACAGTTGGGGTCCCCCGCATACGAGAGGGTGGTCGCAGGTTCCATCCACGAGGCCCACGAAGGTGTCCTCTTCGTCGATGAGATCTCACACCTCGGTTCGTTGCAGAGGTTCATCCTCACTGCGATGCAGGACAAGAAGTTCCCCATCATGGGCCGTAACCCACAGTCCGCCGGAGCGAGTGTGAAGGTGGAGGACGTTCCCTGCGACTTCATCCTCGTCGCCGCATGTAACATCCAGGACCTGGAGAACATCCTGTCCCCGTTGAGGTCCAGGATCGTCGGTGGGGGATACGAGGTCCTTGTGGACACATCCATGCCCGATAACGATACCAACCGTGCCAAGTACGCACAGTTCGTAGCACAGGAGATCATGATGGACGGACGTATCCCGCCGGCCACCATCCCTGCGGTAGAGGCGATCATCGCGGAGGGTAGGTCCAGGGCGAAGGCGGATGGTCAGTTGAACTCCCTCACGCTCAGGCTCAGGGAGTTGGGCGGACTCATCCGTGCCGCCGGTGACCTTGCCGTCATCGAGGGATCGGAGTTCATCACCGAGGACCATATCAAGCGTGCGTTGAAGCGTTCCAGGCCCGCAGAGGACCAGATAAGGGAGCGTTACGGTTCCTACACCAAGGGACTCAACAAGGACATCTCCTCCGCACAGAAGGAGAGGACCAACGCCTACTATATGGAGAACGAGCACGTCGGCGACACAATGTATAGCTGATGTGCTCTTTCTAAACCCCTTTCCTTATTCTGTTCTACTGGATCTTCGACGTTTTGTGTGGGCCAGCAGTTCTCAGGACCAAGATGGAGACATGTCCATCATATTGTGGCAATCCCGTTCCTTTTTGACGATCCTTGTCGGAAAGGAACAATGTCGGTCGTCATATTCGGAGGGGGTGGCAAACGTTCGATCCCGAGTGTATTCGGGTTGTATCGTCCGAATCCCGATTTTCCGAACATCTGATATGATGATGAAGGATTCATCGCGATCATCGATTGGACCCAATCGTGTGCCTGACCTTCGCGATTATCACTTTCCTTTCTTCATGGGTGTAAAAAATTGCATTTTAATGAAATTCATTGTAATGCAATTTATGAGAACATATTTATCCTTCCAATGGGATTGATTATTATGTTCTATGGAAGGGAGAGGGAACTCCGGTTATTGGAAGACAGGTTCAACAGTGGCAGGTTCGAGTTCATTCCCGTCTATGGACGTAGGCGTGTTGGGAAGACACGCTTACTCAGGGAATTCCTGAAGGGTCGTGAGGGCATATTCTTCACGGCAAAGTCAACGAACTTGAAGTCCAATATGGATGAATTGGCATCCAAGGTGTATGGTGCAAACGTATCCGCTACATTGGAATCTATATTGGCGACCATCGAGGAGAGGTCCAGGGACAGGAGATTTGTCCTGATAATCGATGAGTATCCTCGTCTTCTGCATAGGAGCGGTCACGTTGGTGATGTCCTTCAGGAGTTCATAGACCGCATACATGACGATTCCAAACTGTTCCTTATCCTTTGCGGATCGTCCATGAGTATCATGGAACATGAGGTCCTCGGATACAGGAGTCCACTTTATGGGCGTCGTACGGGTTCTCTGAAATTGCTGCCTTTGGATGTATGGGGTTCCATGGAGATATTGAACGGATTCTGCCGTGAGGATGCTCTGAGAATCTATGGGATGGTCGGTGGGATCCCTATGTATCTCTGTCTCTTCGATCCCATGCGGTCATTGAAGGACAATCTGATACGTCTGTTCCTGAACGAGGATTCATTCTTCAGGAACGAGCACCTCATGACATTGATCGAGGAGTTCGAGAGGCCCTCTACATATTATTCGTTATTGGGTGCGGTGGCTTCGGGAAGGACCCGTATAAACGAGATGTCGGATTTGATTGATCTCGATGCCCCTACGATATCTAAGTATCTGAAGAGATTGGAATCCATCGATCTGATCGTCAAGCGTAGACCCGTCGATAATCCTGACGGGAAACATACGTTGTACATGATCTCCGATCCGTTCCTCCGGTTCCAGTTCTCCAGGATCCTTCCTGTCCTGGATGATACAGGCCCCGATTCCTATGGGGATCTGGCCGATAGGATCCTCGCGTCCTTCGATTCGGATATGGGACATGTCTTCGAATCGATATGTGCGGAACACCTGCATAGGGTCCACCCGGGAAGGGTCGGAGTATGGTGGGGTCCGGATCCCTCGACGAAGAGGATGGAGGAGATAGATCTCATTTCCACACGGGAATCGGATGGGAAGAGGGTCGGTTGGTTCGCTGAATGTAAGTTCAGGTCCTCTCCTGTCGGCAAGGATGTGGTCGAGACTCTGATACACCGCATCTCTCTTGTGAAGGGATATGACGAGACATATCCTGTGATCTATTCGAAGATGGGATTCAACGAATCGTTGTCCGGGTGCGAGGGCGTGGAACTGTACACCCTCGATGACATTCTGAATCCCTAGGTCTGATCATGCGAGGAACAGATCCATGCGTATCGCATCGCCGCCGTTGCTATAGTAGCAAGGCAATGTCTCCAATTCGATGAACCCGTGTCTCTTGTAGAACGACCTTGCACGTGCGTTCTCAGCACGTACCTCCAATGTCAGATATCTTACCCTCTCCATCCTTGCCTGTCCGATCAACGCGTTCAGCAGTTCGGTACCTCTGCCACGCCCCTGTACATTGGTGTCCATGGCGAACAGCATGATCCTGCAACCTCCGTCATACAATCTGGTACTACAGATGAATCCAATGGGCTTTCCGAGGAAATCACAGGAGATGAATTGACCGCTCTGCCATTGGCTGAAGAATCCGTAGAACACTTCCGGAAGGAATATCTCGTTCAATGAACGGAGTGCGATGTTGTAGAGCTCTTCGCAGTCCGTGGCTCTCATGGGTCTGATCATCTGATCATTGTGGTGAATGTCATGGATGGTATTATCGGTTCGCATGGCCCGTGACATTTCGTGTGGGTAACGTCGAAGACCCGTTCGCATTCAGAACCTGTCCTTCAGCCTCCTTATTCCTATGATGCCCAGGACTATCGCTATCAGAGGGATGTACTTCACAGGACCTTCCAATACGAACCCCTCATCGTCATAGATATCCGCTCCATCACCGTCGAATGTGATCTGGAAGTCCTTGGTATGGACGTTACCTTCCGGATCCATGACAGTGAGCGTACATTCGGTGTCCTTGTAGAACTTCCATTCCGCTATGGTACCGGAACGTTCCACCTCATCGTCATCGTCCAGGTCCCATGAGAACGTCGAACCGAAGGGGACGGAGGATCCGGACGCATCCAATGTGACGGTCTTGCCATAGGACACCTCTGGGATATTGATGATCAGGTCCACCTCACCGTCGAACTCGATGCCCCAGTCTTCGAGGAACAGTTCCGCATACATGTCGGATATCTCCTTGGAGTGGATGATGACGGACATCTCCCTGTTGGATTGGATCGAGTTGTCCGTCCAGTTCATGGAACCTATCCATACCCTGTCATCGACGATGATGCCCTTGTTGTGCATCAATCCTGATATGTACGATTGGAAGTAACGTACGTCGATGTTCGGATCGTTCCGGTACAACGTATACAACCCATAACCGTCATCGTTGTCCGTATCATATGGGCTATCGTAGGTGACATCCATCAACAGTCTGGAATCGATGCCTTCGGAACCCAATTCGATCATCCATTGGAGGGGATTGTCACCCCCTTCGGTCCAGGAGAATTGGACGTTGAGCTGTTGGCTGTACACCCTTTCCTCGGCGGACATGATGAGATTCCTGATGGATTTGAAGGAGTAGTCCGGACAGATCACGGGGGAGATGTCCGCTGTGTACGTTTTGAATTCCGTATCGATCGGTGTGTACCGATCCAGAATATGCGGTAGCGAGGTGGCATATCTTTCCCTGAAGGGTATCAGATCGCCCTTGTCGCAGAAATCCGAATCGAATATATCGGAGATATAATTGGCACAATCCCCATCGATTACGCATGTGCCCCATCCTCTGTTGCCTGAGAAAGCACTGTCGGTCCAGTTCTCGGACGTTATGATCGTAACGTCATCATCGATCACCGCGTACTTGCTATGGACATATTGGTACCTCTTGTACGACCCATCCGAACATATCATCCTGATGTCCGCACCTGATTTCCAAAGTGTGGTGAGCACCCTGATCTCATCTGTATCTATGCCTCCCGCAGGTTGTCCCTCGATCAACATCCTGACATCGACACCTCTATCAAGTGCGTCCTTGAGGGCGGATGCAACATCCTTGTTGTCGAAGGTGTACATGGAGATCCTGATGACATCTTGGGCATCCTGTATCTGTGCCAGGATCTCCTTTCCATCGGATTCGGGAAATGAGAACGGGATAACCTCACAATCCTCGTACGTCCTTTGGAAATGGTACAACGTCCTTCCTGGGACATGCAGGATCCATTCCTCGGTCTCACCTGGGTATCCGTACGCATGGTTCCTCAACGCAACGTGTCCTTTGGGTATCCTCTGGAACGGGTCCGATGTAGGTGAATCCCCATAGGAGAATGAATATGCGATGTCACCTTTGCTGTCCATGACGTATACCTCATCGCCCTTGTCGTTGAGATTGAACCTGTCACTGACGATCCCATGTTCGCCATAGATCACGAACGTGTCCAGATGCATCCAATCCGAAGGTGTCTGGGACATGATGTTCAGACATTCTCCTATTTCGAGTTCCAGTGTCTCGGTGAATGTTATTCGACCTTCGCCATCCGATATGGACCATCCTTTTAGGTCCACGGTCGTGGGTCCGGTATTGATGATGGTGAATCCTTCGGTGTCAGTGGGGCATACCATGTCCAGTTCTATGGTGCCGTCACAATCGGAAGCGATGAGCGGTAGAAGTGCCAGCAACAAAAATAACAGAAGGGTGGGGTTGACGCGCATGGGAAACGATCCCATGCGCGTTGTATTAAATCGGATTGTTAACCGTAATGGGTTAGATGCCCGATACCAGATCGAGCAATGTGGCCTTCGGATCCTTGGACTTGACGACGCCGGACGCGAGAAGGACACCTTCCGCTCCCAATTCGATCGCCTTCTTGACGTCCTCTCCCGTCTTCACGCCTGCACCACAGAGTACCTTGACCTTCGAATCGACAGCCTTGACGGCCTCGACGGTGTCCTGGACAATCTTTGGGTTGGCGGTTGTGACGGAGACGTCGCCTCCGATGAGTTCCGGGGGTTCGACCGCGATGAAGTCGGGTGAGAACACCGCGACCCTCTTTGCCTTGTCGACTGACTCGGCACAGACCAGCGGAACCATGGACAGTTCCCTGCACATGGATACGCACTGTTCGATGTCCTCGTCCTGGAACCTGTGTTCGGAGTGGTTGATCAGGGATCCGACCGCTCCGGCGGCGTTCACCATGGAGGGTGTCATCCATCCGGTAGCGGATCCTGGTTTGCGAGGGTCGATGTTCTGGGAAAGGACCGGGATGTCCACTGCTCTTGCCACGGCACCGAGTTCGGCCACCGGGGGACAGACTGCGATGGACACACCTGTCTCCTTGGTGACCTCCTCGCAGACCTTCGCGAGCTCAACGGCTTTGACACCGTCGACCTCGGCGTAGGCCTTGAAGTTGATGACCACAACGGGAGTCTTCAGCTCACTCAAGGTCCTCAAGCCTCTTGGTGAGGTCCTTCAGGACTGCGGGTCTGGAGGTGTACTCCATCTCCTCGGGGCCAAGGACTGCGGGCATGAAGGGTCCCATGGACCTCATGAACTTGCTTGCCCTGACCGCCCTGTCGCGGACGTAGTTCCACTCGTCGCCTGCGAAGAAGTCGACGGGCTGGTGGTCTCCGACGGTTCCGTAGGGCTCGAGTCCCTGGAACTTTCCGTTGCAGAGCTGGAATCCGAGAGCGCAGACTCTTGGAGGTCCATCGAAGTAGGTGGGGGTGGAGCAGTCGGGGGAGCAGGGGTAGAATGCACCGTAGTGGGATCCCCTCATCCATCCTGCGACCAGCATGGTGTTCATGAAGACCTGGAGGTACTCTCCGACGGATGGGAGTCCGCTCTGTGCACGGCAGATACAGACAGGATCGTCCTTTCCGACGTACTTTCCTGCGGTCATGTTGAGCTTGTCGGTGGAGACGACTGCTGCGGGACCGATTCCTGCGCGGCTGGTGATCCTCTTGATGGCGTACCTGGAGGTGTCTCCGAGGAGCGAGAGGATGCTGAGGGTCTCTTCGGGGGATGACATGACGACCTTCTTGTGGTCCATGACATCGTGGATCTCGACGTCGAATCCCTGCTTGGCCTTGGCGTCGATGACGAGGCCGGTGGTGGTGAAGGGGTCGAGGAAGATCCTGGTGAGGGGGAGGGAGTATGCGGAGGGCTCGGTCTTGTCTGCCATGAAGAAGATGATGGGCTCTGCGGGTCTCTCCTCGAAGGACATCTCTGCGGAACCGGGTCCTGCACCCTTGATGTTTCCGGAGAATGCGTCTGTGAGGATGTCCTGACCTGCTCCGTACAACTTCATCTGCTTTGCGAGCTTGGTGGCCTCGGTGAAGCAGTCCCATCCGAGCTTGTGGACGGACTCGTTGTTCTCTCCCTTGTAGTGGGACATGAACAGGTTGATGTCGTCTCCGACACGGGTGACGTAGTAGTCTTCGATGATTCCCTGCTTTGCGGCGTCTGCAAGGGTCTCCTTGCATTTCTCGATCATAGAGGGGTGGGGCCTGGTGTGTCCGCAAACGGAACCGACATCGGCCTTGATGACTGAAATCGTAACTTTTTCTGCCATTGTTGAATCACCAACGGTAATTACTAGTCCCCTAACGTCTCCGACAATATAAGGTATCCTATCTACAAACGCGCGCACATGTGTAATAAGAGTGTAGTTGACGTAATCGTATACGACGAACGTCGAAAATGTCGTTCCATGAATTGTTTTATCTGATATAACAATCCATCTATGGATTCTATTCTATAATCCATATGTTTGACTACAACATTATTGTGTTAAACGTAACAAACCGTGCTTCACTATGACATAGTTTTAATATTGTATAACAATCGAGACATCATGGATCGCAGAGGCATACCCTTGGTAAGGCGTGGGACACGCACCGACCTGTCCAGATACAGGGTCGGACCGGGAACAGTTCACTATCGTCGTAAGTACACCTTCTCGCCATCGCTGGTGGTGGATGAGAGATACAGACAGGTCCGTACAGAGATCATCGAGATGGATCGTATCCTCGGCAACATCATCCTTAGCGACAGTGATTACGTCTCATCGATGAGGGATGCCTATTCCGCGAACATAGCCAGCACATTGAATGAGGACGGTACCGCGGTGGACATCGTAGATGTCCTGGAACTCGTAGGTCTGTTGCATGAGGGTTCCGAGGAGGTGCATGACATCTACGGTAGGAAGAGGGAGATCCTGAACTACATCCGCACCTTCATATCATCCAGCCGCGGAGGGCGCATGTCATGGAACGTGGACAGTGTGATCAGGCTCCATTCGAAGCTCATGGAGGGCGTACTTCCCGAGATAGAGCCCGGCGTCCTCAGGACCGAGAACTTCAGCATATTGGACGACAGCGGTCAACCGAGGATCGTAACCTGTCCCCCCGAGTTCATCAAGGTGGAGTTGCAGTCCCTGTTACAGTGGGTCAGAGGTTCACCGTACGATCCTATCGTTACGGCGGTCATCTTCTTCATAGAGTTCGTGGGTATCCGTCCGTTCAAACATGGGAACAATCGTGCCGGTTCAACGCTGGCACAACTGATCATGTATACGATGGGCCTTAGGGAGATAGGTTTCACCAAGTACGAGGTCTGGGTCTATGAGAACCGTGATAGGTTCCAGAGTCTGTTGACCTATTGTCTCAGGGAACAGAACTACTATCCTATGGTTGTCCACATATGCGAATCCATCCATGATGCGTATGTCGAGGCCATCGAGAGGTTGACCGAGAGGAATGTTCTTTCCGGTGCGGATGCTCATATGAGGATCATAGCACAGAACGCGAAGGATCTCGGTTCCGAGTTCTCCGTCGCAGATTGTTGTGCATGGGTTCCGGATGTGAAGGAACAGACGGTACGCAGCAAGCTCAACGCGCTCGTGGACCGCGGGGTACTGAGTCGTAAGGGTAACACCCGTAACACACGTTATAGGTTCACCGAACCCTTCTCCGATATCACCAATCCTTTGGATGACCATGGGGGCAGTTTCATATGAGATTCAATCTGAGTAGGTTCGATTTCGAACCGAAATGCGATCTGTCCAGATACCAGGTGACTTCCTTTCCGGTCCAGTACAGACGTAAGTATTCCTTCTCGCCAACGATCGCTGTCACCCCCACCTATAGGAGATTGATAATGGACATCAAGGAGATGGACCGTCTGTTGGATGATATCCACCTCAACACGGACGATTACGTCCTCGCGATGAAGGATTCCTATGCCTCCAACATCAGGACCGCGTTGGTGAGGGACGGTTCGGATGTGACGTCCGATGATGTGATCGATTTTCTTGATACGTACAACGCGTTGGATGGTAAGGTGATCGATTCCGTCGGAGGTCCAAAACAGGAGATCTACAACAACATGCACGCATTCGCATACGGTATCGGAAGGTCCGAGGATTGGGATGCGGAGATGATCGTAGAGTTGCACAGGATGCTCATGGACGGTGTGGACGAGAGGGTCATACCCGGGGAGATCAGGTCCGAGAAGCATGTGGTGTTGGACGAGAACGGTGGTGTGGTCAGGGTCGCCTGTCCACCCGAGTACATCCGTACAGAATTGGATTCCCTGATGGATTGGTTGAAGAGTTCCCCATACGATCCCGTGTCCACTGGTATGATGTTCGTGTCCGAATTCTCCAGCATCAATCCGTTCGAGTATGGGAGCAATCGTGTGACCCATACCATGTTCCAGATCGTCCTACACGATCTGGGTCTTCGTAACATCGGACTGTGCAGGTACGATGACCTGATCGATGCGGACAGGGAGACGTATGACAGGTTACTGAACTATGCCAGAGCGGAGTCGGATTATTTCCCCGTGTCGATGTACGTCGCCATGAGGATACACGAATCCTACAGGTTGGCCCTTCGTGATCTGGGTTCCAAGGACAGGTTGGATGGCGGTGATGGTTACATGTGTCTCATAGCAAGATGTGCCAGACAGATAGACGATGAGTTCACCGTAGCGGAGGCGTGCAGTTGGGCCCCGGACGTGAGGGAACAGACGATACGCACGAAGCTCAACGCATTGGTCGATCTGGGTATATTGGACCGTAAGGGTAACACACGTAACACCAGGTACAGGTACAAGGATTTCCTGAAGCATCTGCGTGGCGGATACAATCTCTTTTGATGCGTCCTCCGTCGCGCTCACTATTTATACGCGGGCGCGATGAGGAGACCCATGTGTGAAATCAGGGATTCATCCACCGTCAAGGTCGGCGACGGAGTCGTCACCGTCAAGGGATGGGTACAGGACATCAGGAACCTCGGGGGCATATCCTTCATCGCCCTCAGGGACAGGTACGGCGTCATCCAGTTGACGCTCCCCAAGAAGAAGATCGATCCCGAGCTCTTCGGATCCATCACCAAGCTCAGCAGGGAGTCCGTCATCTCCGTCACCGGGGAGGTCAAGGAGAGCAACCAGACCGAGTTGGGAGTGGAGATCATCCCTTCCGCGTTCGTACTCGAGTCCGAGGCCGCTGTTCCATTGCCACTCGGTGTCATCGACAAGGTCAGTGCCGAGTTGGACACCCGTCTCAACAACAGGTTCATGGACGTCAGGAAGCCTGAGGTGAAGGCGATCTTCGAACTCAAGTCTATGATGGTCGAGCTCATCGAGGAGGCAGTACGTTCCAACGGGTTCACTCAGGTCTACACACCTAAGATCGGTGCGGCCGGTGCAGAGGGCGGAGCGGAGCTCTTCAAGGTCAAGTACTTCGAGAAGGATGCATATCTGGCACAGTCCCCTCAGTTGTACAAGCAGATCCTCATGTCCACCGGATTGGACAGGGTCTTCGAGATCGGCCCCGCGTTCCGTGCGGAGCACTCCAACACCAACCGTCACGTCACCGAGTTCATCTCCTTCGATGGTGAGATGAGCTGGATCGAGAACGAGGAGCAGGTCATGGCCATGATCGAGGAGATCATCGACCACGTCCTCAAGGGACTAAAGGAGAAGGGCGCCAAACAGCTGGCACTCCTCGGTAAGGAGATCACCGTCCCCGCACGCCCCTACCCGATCCTCACGTACAGCGAGTGCCTGAAGATCGTCAACGACGGCGGACTCGACCTCAAGGAGGGCGACGACCTCGGAACCGAGGGTGAGAAGATCGTCGGCGATCACATGGCGGCCAAAGGATGCGACCTCTACTTCATCGCGGAGTATCCCGAGGAGGCAAAACCCTTCTACATCATGGAGAAGGACGGAACGCCTTACTCCTTCTCGTTCGACCTGGACTACCGCGGTCAGGAGATTTCCTCCGGAGGACAGAGGGAGCACAGGTACGACAAGCTCGTGGCAAGGATGGAGAAGAAGGGACTCGACCCCAAGGACTTCGGATTCTACCTGGATGCGTTCAAGTACGGAATGCCTCCGCATGGCGGATGGGGAATCGGAATAGAGAGGTTGCTCGTCAAGATGTTGGACCTCTCCAACATCAGGGAGGCCATCCTCTTCCCCAGGGACCCTGCCAGACTGGCACCTTAAAACCGGATGGGGCGGCGATCCGCCCCATCGATTCTTTCACTCTTTCACTCACCCCCCGATTTCAATTTTATATATCTCTCATCGAATCATTCATACGATGTCCACCAACGGGGATCTCTATGAGCGTGAACTGAAGTCCATCCTGTCCGGAGATGAGAAGATCATCGAGAGGATGATCAAGACATTCTCCGATGAGGAGAGGGAAAGTTACCTATCGATGAAGGAGAGGCCGTTCATGGTGGTCCGTGCCGCAGGTTCCCACGGTGTGGACCTCATCGCACTCAGGTGGGACTTCTCGTTCCCGATAGAGGTGAAGAGCTCCGCGGAGTACACGTTGCATTTCAGCAGAAGTGCTAGACTGGGTGAGCAGGCTGATTGGATGCTGCAGGAGTGCTCCAAGTCCATGATCCTGCCGATCTATGCGATGCGTCTGAAGAAGAGCGGCAATTCCGTCAAAGGGGATCCGTGGAGACTGTTCTGCATACCCTGCGATTTCGAACTGAAGGGTTCCGCAGGCCTATTGCAACGTCGTCTTCCCAAACTGACGAAAGGGCCCAGCGGTAACTACATCATGAATTGGAACGAGGGGATGAAGCTCTCGGACTTCTTCAGATATGCCAATGCGATGATGGATTGAGAAGGGTGAGGGGTCGTCAGCACTCATAGGGTTCATCATCGATCAGCCTAGGTTAACCATCATCCGACGCATCCTCGACATCCCATGGTCGAGGAGATAGTTGTTATTTTTGGCATGTGCCCCCATCATTTCCTAAAAGTGATATGGGTATGTGGGAAAATGTCGCTTTTGACCTATTTCTGATGGAAATAGTTGTTTTTTGTCAAAACATGTTATCCAGATGCCCAACCCTATAATATACCAGTACTGTAATAGACATCGTGCTCAAAGAGCGAGGGTTATACGCATGACAGGTATGCAGCGCGATTTGAGGGTGGGAACATTTGCAGTATTCGTTACGGCATGTATGCTTTTGTGTGTTCTCTCCCCGGCGATTATAAGTTCGAATGATGACGGGCTCAGTGCAGCTTCTGGAGATGACGAGTTCGTCTATGTCGCGCTTGGAGATTCCATGTCCAACGGTTTCGGTCTCGCCGAATACTTTCTCGACAACGGTGATGGATATGCGCCCAATGTCGATGGTATGGATGACAACCGCAAAGGTTTCATGATGGATACCGTCGGAACGTACCCGTACATGCTGAAGCAGTATCTGGAGAGTCGTTTCGATAACGTTTCCGATGATCCTTTCATGCTCGCAGTCAGCGGAATGCGTACTCCTGAATTGAGGTCGATGCTCTATGATGATTTCTCTGATACCTATCACGTCGATTTCAAGGCTGGTAAGAACCTCGATCTGATCGAGGATGCCATTGCCGCATTGGATACTGTTGGTTATGAGACCACGTATCAGGGTATGAGGGAGTACTTCCAAGATAGGATAAAAGAAGCCGATTTCATCACGTACAACTACTTCTATGATTTTGGCCTGGTGCTATCCAAAACCATCATGGAGTTCATAGGACTTGATGAGAAAAAGGCGTTGCCCTTCGAGTCCTACCTCTCCCAGGATCAGATAGATAAGATGGACTCGTACATCGAATCCATATTCACGGAGATCCTCGACATGATCGAGGAGGAGTCACCACTTGATGTCGATTATGAACCTATCATCGATTTTGCAAGGTCCATTGCGGAGGCAGTCCTCTACATCGTCATCAGTTATTGCGATAACTTCGATGCCAACATCGGTTGGATGCTCGCCAACAATCCCGATGTCCATATCGCAGTCATAGATACGTACAACACTTTCGGTGATATGGATCTGGTGTACGAGAATATAACGGTCCCATTGGGAAAGATCTATGGCCTCATCCTCGAGATTACCAACGGTTACACCAAACATTTCTCACAGTACTCGGATGATGTGTACCATGTCGATATATACGATGAGATTCCCTTGTTTGCCACCGAATTCAGGGATGTGGATTTGAATGACATCCATCTCGATGACAACACCAAGAGGTCGGCCGTATATGCGACCCTGCTCTGGGAGAAGGAGGAGTTGAAGAACACTCCTTACAAGGATCTCGTCGAGATCTACGACGAATATGATGCGAATAATGGTCTCACCACCTTCCTTCATGCTATATTCAATTCGTCAGAATTCGACTACGACACCTTCATGTCCGGTTCCATCGAGGGAGATTTCGACGATCTCGAGGCCAACGCCGCTGCTGTCCTGGAATTGATCCACAATGGCGCCACTGTACAGTACGACGATGTGGCCGGTACCGTGAAGGTCGATGACATGGAGTTCAGTAAGGCTCAGCTTTCCCTGATGTGGGTCTCTTTGTTCCTCCTGAACGCAGAGGCGCTCATGTGTCATCCATCCAACGAGGGACATGTCCAGATATATGATGCCATCATCAACGGTAAGGATTCCACATACATCAGAAAGGGTTCCACCCAGTACGTGAGCGCCAACTTTGTCTCCGATTTGTTGGACTCGCAGGTCCGTCTGATGGACATCGTGGACCTCCTCGGGGGTACGGAGTCCGATGGGATGGTGGAATTCGATGATGGTTGTGCCAATGACCTCATCAACAGGGTGAAGAACAACAACGTGATCGTCATCGAGGTCGATTCCGGTAATCCGTATCAGGTGATCAAGGGTTTGTTTGCCGATCTTGATCCCGAGGGTAGTAAATATTCACGTTACACCGACCTGTTGGGAGAGGATCTCACGGGATACCTGGGCGATCTCAGGACCAATATCGGACCTGTGGTGAAGGAATTGTTGACCTCCATGGAAATGGGTAACATGTCCGAAATGGCCATGAATTTGGTTGATTCGATTGTATATACGTACATGAGCACGGTGATCAGCACATTCGAGGTCGTCGACCTTGTGAAGGATCTCAACGAGGATGCGACCATCCTTTTCGTCGGCGCGTTCAATCCATTTGAGGGAACCACCTTGAACATTGGGGGCGATATTCCATCAATCCCATTGGGCGAGTACTACGGAATACTCGTGACCGCTATCAACGTACTTCTGAGAGAATACTGCGATGCCATCGAGGACGTCGTCTATGTGGACGTGTCTGATATGGCCTCCAGGATTGAGACGAAGAATCTCAATGTTCTGACGATTGCTGGCATCTTCAATGAGGAAGGTAAGGATAGCAAGTTGAGGCCCGATACGGAATATATCAAGTTAAAAGTGAATGAAGTGCTCACCAAAGATCTGAAGGCCGTTGGTGGGGACAATGATGAAGACGAGTCCGAGACCAACTGGTTGTTGATCGGTGGAGGTGCCGGTGTGGCAGTCGTTGCGATCGCAGGTCTCGCCATATTCTTCAGGATGAGGAAATAACGGAGGTGAAGAAATGTCCGAAGAAACGAAATGTCTGCCCTCCGTAGAGAAGGTGTGGAAGAAGTATCTGCCCGAAGGAGCAGTCGATGTGGGAATCGATAGGTGTACGGCCTACGAGTTCCTCAAGAAGAGCAACGAGAACAATCTTGGCGGTAATGCCATCAACTATTACGGCAGGAAGATTACATACAGGTCCCTGTTCAACAACATCGTGGAGTACTCCAACGCGTTCCACGCAATCGGTGTGAAACAGGGTGATATGATATCAGCCATCACTGTAGGTGTACCGGAGTGTATCGCATCGATCTATGCATTGAACAGATTGGGTGCAACCACCAACACCATAGACCCAAGGATGGATGTGGACAGCATCAAGAGGATGGTCAAGGAGTCCGGTTCCAGGATCACCATGATCCTCGATGTCATGTTCGCTAAGGTGGCACCAATCTTGAACGAGTTGGATCAGGACATGTTCCTTATCCTGCCAACCACCCGTTCGTTACCTCTTATCAAGAAGGTCGCATTGAATCTGAAGCTTAAACTCAGGATACCGTATGGGGACAAGATCGTCAAATGGAACGACTTCCTCTCCAAAGGGAAGGGCGTCATGGCAGAACCCGTACCATACGTTGGTGATGCGGTGGTCGCCATCACGTACACCGGCGGTACCACCGGATTCCCTAAGGGCGTGATGATCACCAACGATTCCATGAACTCGGTTGCACAGAACTTCCAGAATTGGGGTCTAGAGTATTCTCCGAGGCAGAGGTTCCTGGGAATCATTCCTGTGTTCTCGTCATATGGTCTCGTGTGTGGAATGCACATGCCGTTCTGTATGTCCCAGGAATTGGTAGTCGTACCGAAGTTCGACCCTCTGCAGTTCGGGGCATTGGTTAAGAAGTACAGGCCACAGCACATGATCAGTACTCCCGCGTTCTACGAGATGCTCATGGACAGCAAGGAGATGGAACATGCGGACCTTTCGTTCCTTATCACGTTGGGTTCCGGAGGGGACACAATGAACGAGGGGCTCGAGGAGAAACTCGTCAAGTTCATGGCCGATCACAACATCAGGTATCCTCTCGCACAGGGATATGGTATGTCCGAACTCTCCGCAGCCGCGACGTTCTGTGCTAACGACATCAATAAGCCCAGGAGTGTTGGCATTCCATCGCCCACCACCACGGTCGGAATCTTTGAACCGGATACATTCAAAGAGTTGGGATACAACGAGATCGGTGAGGTCTGTGTGACCGGACCGTCCATGATGAAGGGATACTGGAACAATCCGGAGGAAACGGCCAACATCATGAGGAAGCATGATGATGGTAAGGTCTGGATCCATTCCGGTGATTTGGGTTATTTGGATGAGGATGGGTTCCTGTTCATCATCGGTAGGTTGAAGCGTATGATCACACGTTTCGACGGTCACAAGGTGTTCCCGGTCAATTTGGAGAGTGCCGTCATGGCATTCGAGGATGTCCGCAACTGCGCCGTTATCGGTGTCAGGGACAGGGCGCACGGTCAAGGCAATCTGCCTATTGTCATAGTGGAACTCGTGGAAGGAATCGATAAGGATGAGGCATGCAAGAAGGTCTTCCAGTATTGCAACCTCCATGCGGAGGAGCGCGGAAGGCCGGTCGCGGTCATCGCTGTCGATGAGATCCCGTTGACACCTATGGGAAAGAACGACTTCCGTGCATTGGAGGACATCTATCGTGACTTCGATTACACGAAGTTGTCCTACGACGAGTAAACTCGTTACCTCATAATGGGCGGCCTCTGGCCGCTCATAATTCTCTACATAATTCTGCATTCGTCAGATGTCGTAATCGTCTTAAGATATATGGTAAATACTCGACGATAGAACATGATGATTTCGACGATCGTACGATTTTTGGTACGATCTGAACGATTCCGTAAATTCCTAGTCATAATCTATGAGATCGCAGAGGAGTCCGACAGTATTGGATTCGTAGATGTATCTGAAGCCACCACGCCCTTGTTTGGTAAGGTGTTTGACATCACAGACCTCGTTTCTGGTAAACTCGATCCTTTAGATTCGATAACTCTATTGGGCGATCTGTTTGCTCCCCAGAACCTCGTTCCTGATGAGGAAGTATTCACAGAGGGTGCTGCCGAGTGGATCAAGAAGGACAATCTCTCGTACGAGATCACTTGGATCACTTACGATGAGATCTTTGTCGAGATGGTCCACTACAATACCCTTCCTGTCGCACCCGTTGTAGAGGAAGATGATGCACCCGAGGGATTCAGCTTTGCCGGTTAGGACAAGGAGATTGTGAAAGTGAGTGGAAATGCCACTTACACCGCAGTCTATGAGGTCTACATTGAGTACACTGCCGCTGACACCATCGTCGGACTCTGTGGATTCCTCCTCAGGCTGAAGAGGTGATCGTGGAACAACGTCCGGTCCGCAACGGGCCGGATGAAACCAATTAATCTCCTGATCGGGAAGTCCGAGAAATCGGACGACCCGATCCTTCTTTATTTAAAAAACGAAAGGTGGACTCACCTGATCTGGATCATCCTGTTGACAGGCTGATAGGCATCCCTGATGATGTCGTCATCAAGGATAACCTCTCCGGAAAGGTCCTCGAGGCAGGAAGCTATGGACTCCAGCGTGATGTACTTCATCGGCTGACAGACAGCACTCTCGGGGAAGTGGAACGTCATATCGGGACATTCGGTCTCCAAGCGGTGTTTCATTCCCACCTCCGTGACTACGATGAACTCCTTGTGTTCGGATGTCCTGCAATGGTTGAGCATGGCCTCGGTGGATCCGATGAAATCCATCATCTCCAATATCCTCTCGTTACACTCGGGGTGTGCCATCGAATATGCGTTAGGGTATCTTTCCTTCAATGTGGCAACCTCTTCAATCGTCAAGGCATCATGGATCGGACAGCACCCATCCCAAAGGACGATCTCCTTCTCCGGAACGTTCCTGGCGATGAAGGAACCAAGGTTCTTGTCCGGAACGAAGAGGATCTTATCCTCCTTCAACGATTTGACGACCTTCAAGGCATTTCCGGATGTACAACAGACATCCATGAGCGCCTTGGTCGGGCCAGTGGTGTTCACATATCCGATGACGACATGGTTCGGAAGTTCTTTTTTCCTCTTGGCGAGTGCTTCCGGCGAGCACATCGCCGCCATATCGCATATCGCATCCGTGCGTGGAAGAAGCACGGTCTTATCAGGAGACAGGATCTTGGCGGTCTCTCCCATGAATGTGACACCACAGAACACTATGACATCCGCATCTGTCTTTGATGCCTCGATGGATAAGCCCAGTGAGTCCCCGGTGAAATCGGCGATGTCCTGTATCTCGGGATTCGTGTAGTTGTGAGCCAAGATGATCGCGTTCCTCTCCTTCTTGAGTCTCGCGATCCTTTCCGTTACGGTCTCCATGCGGGGTGCATGTCCATTTGGATAAATAGCTTACGCGCGCATGTGTACGCGCAACTATAATTATGGAGAGGGGATACAGAACCACATAGGAACGTGGACTCATGGACGAGTGGATCACAATCGCAGCTCCGGCAACGATCTCCAACATCGGACCCGGATTCGACATCTTCGGAATGGCCTTACAGAATCCATATGATACCATCATGGGAAGGAAGATCGAGAAAGGTCTCGTAATCACAGAGATCACGGGGCCCGGTGCGGAAGGGATCCCTACAGAACCCGAGAAGAATTCCGTCACCATCGCGGCACAGGCAGTCCTAGACATGGTCGGAGCCGATTTCGGAATCGAGATCAAGATCAAGAAGGGTATCAGACCCTGCAGCGGTATCGGTTCATCCGGCGCATCCGCAGCAGGCGGAGCATATCTCGCCCATATGATGACCGGTGAGAAGCTCTCTCCGTCCGATGTCGTCCTCTGTGCTGCGAAGGCAGAGGGAAGCACCTCCGGAGGTCTTCACGCGGACAACGTAGCACCCTGTATCCTTGGGGGATTCACCATCATCAGGTCCTACGACCCGTTCGAGGTCATGGTCATCCAGCCACCAGAGGATCTGGGTGTGGTGGTCGTCATGCCGGATGTCATGGTCGCCACCTCCGAGTCCAGGAAGGTCATCCCCAAGATGGTGGAGGTCAAGGACCTGGTGTTCCACGTCGGAAATGCTACATCCATGGTACACGCTATGCACACAGGTGACATCGACCTCATAGGTAGGTCGGTCAAGGATGCGGTCTTCGAGCCCGCGAGGGCACACCTCGTCCCCCATCTGAAGGACGCGGAGCGTATCGCTATGGAGAACGGTGCGGTGGCATCCTTCCTTGGAGGATCCGGACCCTGCATCATCTCCTTCTTCAAGAAATCCGTCGGCAACGGCGATAGGATCGCCGATGCCATCAGAGAGATGTACACTCAGAACAACATGCACTGTGACACTTGGGTCACCGAATGGGGATCCGGTTGCAGGAGGCTTTGAACATGGCAGCACACAAGGTAGTTTGTTGGGACTGCGGTTGCGACGTCGAGGACCCCTTCGTCAACACCTGTCCCAAATGCGGCGGTCTTCTGACCGTCAAGATGGATCTGGAACCGCTCAAGGGAATGAAACCCACCGATCTCCACAAGGAGCCCATCGGTGTCTGGAGGTACGCCCCCTTCCTTCCAGTGGATTTCGACAAGCGCGTCTCCATCAAGGAAGGCGGAACCCCTCTCTACAAGACCGATGCTCTCGCGAACGAGTTCGGAATAAGGGAGATGTACGTGAAGTACGAGGGTGCCAATCCCACAGGATCCTTCAAGGACAGGGGAATGACCGTCGGAGTCTCCCACGCAGTCGAGCTCGGAGCGAAGGTCGTCGGATGTGCATCCACCGGAAACACCTCCGCATCCTTGGCAGCATACGCATCCAAGGCAGGTATCAACTGTGCAGTGTTCCTCCCATCGGGAAAGGTCGCGGCAGGTAAGCTCGCACAGGCCATGTTCTTTGGGGCGAAGGTCGTCTCCATCGACGGTAACTTCGATGACGCACTTGCCATCGCAAGGAGGATGTCCGAGGAGAAGCAGCTCTACCTCCTCAATTCCATCAACCCCTATAGGCCCGAGGGACAGAAGTCCGTGCTCTTCGAGATCATGGATCAGCTACAGTACGATGTTCCCGACAGGATCATAGTCCCTGTCGGAAACGCCGCCAACATCTGGGCAGTCTACAAGGCCATCAAGGAGCTCGAGGAGATCGGATGGATCGACAAGATCCCTATGCTCACCGGAATCCAGGCAGAGGGTGCAAGTCCCGTTGCAAGGGCGTTCTCCGGAAAGAACACCGACTTCGAACCCGAGAGGAACCCCGAGACCGTTGCCACCGCTATCCGTATCGGAAACCCCGTCAGCGGAAGGAAGGCTCTCAAGGCTATATACGACACCGGAGGATACTCCACCACCGTCACCGATGACGAGATCATCGCAGCACAGAAGCTCCTTGGAAGGCGCGAGGGTGTCGGAGTCGAGCCCGCATCCGCAGCATCCGTCGCAGGTGCCAAGAAGCTCCGCGACATGGGCATCATCGACAAGGATGAGCGTGTCGTCTGTATCTGTACCGGTAACGCACTGAAGGATCCCGATACCATCATCGCGAACAGCGATCCGATCTTCAGGTGTGCCAACGATATCGACGCAGTGAAGAAGATCCTTCTCGGATGAAACCCTAAACCGATGGGTGGTCCGGCATGTGTCGGATCGCCTGTCGGATCAACATCTTTATCCATTTTCTCTCGATTGTTCACTTGTGGATTTCCTACAATTCCGGTCATAAGGTATATATTAGTTGTATTGGATATCTGTGCCAGATGCTCAAAGAGCGGAGGTTAAACGTATGAAAAGTACGCAACGCGATTTGAGGGGTAGGGCGCTGGCCGTATTGATTTCGGCCTGTATGTTGTTATGCGCTTTCAGCCCTGCAATTGTCAATTGGAATGGAGAAGAAGCATTCGCTTCCGAATCGTCCGATGACGCATTCACATATGTGTCCCTCGGTGATTCGATGGTGAATGCCTTCGGATCGGCTGGATATTATTATGAGGACTCAGACGGAGTCTACAAGAACTGTTTCGGATTCCTTCAGGAGGATTCATTCAGTTACACCGCAGAGCTTGCGAAGGACAAGGAACTCCTCTCGGAGCTCTCCGGAAAGGACGTAACTGATGTGGAATTCTATCAGATGGCGATCAGCGGACTCCGCAGCGCTGAGTTGAGGAGTCTCCTAGATGACGATTACGTCCGTGACACTCTTATCGACGAAGGTTCTTTGGACCACAGGCTGGAACTTGCCATAGATGCCATTGATCCCTCCCTCGGTATCGATACCAAACAGGAGATGATCGACTACTACAAGAAGAACCTCAGGGATGCGGACCTGATCACATATCAGTACCACTATGATATTGGATATGCGTTTTCGCTTCCGTTCTTCAACATGATGACGGGGTCTAATTCTAAGATCATATTGGATTATGACTGTTACCTCGATGACGAGTACATCGAGTTGATGGAGGGTGTGAAGACCCTAGTATCCGACATGCTCATGGAACAACTCGGTGAGGAGATGGAAGCTGTAGCTGATTACCTGCCACTTATCGCAAATCTCGCAGACTGTGCTGCATTCGGAGTCATCGCACACTGCTCCAACTTCGATGCGATAATGGAGTGGATCCACCAGGAGAATCCCTCCGCATCCGTAGTCGTCCTCGATGCATACAACAATTACTCCGGCGTTGTCTTCGATCTCATGGGTACTCCGATCCCATTCGGAGAGATCTACGATGCCATCCTCGGTATCGCCAACAGTTACACCAAGTACCTGTCCCCCTGGGCACCGTATACCCAGCACGTGGATATCGTAGAGGTTATGCCCATGTTCTACGACGAATATGGAATCTCTCTCAACGAGGAGCACGAACTCAGCGATGATGCCAAGAGAGTATTTGTCCACTCACTCGTCTGTCTTATGGAGAAGGTGTTGGGTAAATCCATGGAGGAGATTAAGACCGAGCTTGGTCTGAGTTCCGTTCCGAATTCCGAGACCAACATGTCCCCATTCGTCAACGAGTACATGGGTGTCTATGATTACCTCAACGTCGATGACAATCTTACCAAGCTCCTCAGTTGCATCTTCGGTGCAAAGTACATGGATTTCGCAGGAGCATCGGGACTCATCCCTGTTGCCCGTTCGATTGTCGATAATTTCGTCGAAACAATGTTCAGGATCCAGGCAGATTCTGCTGATGGAGCGGACGTTTCCGTCGTCAGCGATGAGACGGGATGCAAGGTCGTCTTTTCCGATGAGGGTGGGGAGACAACCACACTATTCAGCAACGAGGAGTTGGCCATCCTGTTCGTGTTCTTCAACACCCAGGCTGCGGAGAACCTTATGTCCCACCCATGCGAGTTGGGTCACAAGATCATCTTCAATTCGATTGTGGAGAACACATCCAGTATCACACATGTAGAATCCGTAATCATACAGTCCATGAAGGATGCACTTTCCGGTGCAGGACTCGGAATGCTCGGTGGTTTCGGACTCAATATGCTTCTCGACTATGCTCCCCCGGGATTCCTCTATGAACTCGAATCCTTCGGTGCCCTCATGGAGACTGCTTCCGCCATTGAAGCACACCTTATGGAGGCACCGCTCGACAACCTCAACAGGACCTATCTGATCGAGGCTATGGATGATCTCACCGAGGCCATCGAGGTGTTCTTCGATGAGCTCAACAAAGTCATGACCGAGAAAGGTTACAAGCCCTACGATGGCTATGTTTCCACTGCAACACTCGCAGCATCCATGGGATGGGCAATACTGCACGATCTCGCGGACGATTACCTCACTTACAGTGACGACGTCATGTACATGGGATTCGATCCTGCAGACCAGTACGAGTCCGTGTACATCGGAGGCGTGTTCTCATCGTTCTATGCAGATGGCGATGATATTTCGAAGACACTCCACGATCTGATCGGTGAGTTCGATGAGGCCGATATCGCATCCTTGAAGGGCGCAGATGTCATCCACATCGCATCCAATTCAGGAAACACCCCTGCTCTCATGATGGGACTCATGGCGCTTTCCGACAGCAAAGATCTTTCGGAAGTGGAGCCGATGGATTACGCCGCATACTCGGATATCCTCGGAGAGGACCTTCCTGTGCTCATCAACAAGATTAGGGACAAAATAGCCCCCACTATCATGGAGACGCTCGAGAAGGCCGAAATCGGTGACGAGTTCATCACGGACATCATCCCCATCGTGTTGGACAGGGCCATCTATGAGTACATCGGATCCTACGCATCCGTCGTATACCTCATCGGAATGCTTGAGGAGATCAACCCTGATGCATCCATCATCGTCTACGGCTCGTACAACGAGTTCAGAGGCGTGGATGTGAAGATCGACGAGGACATCTCGATCCCCGCCGGAGATATCCTGGATAAACTGTACGCCGTCTACGACGTGTTCATCTACGAGCTCTGTGAAGGACTCGATCAGGTAGGATATGCGGATGTGTCCGATGCGACCACGTCCTTGTTCGGAACCGAGATCAATATCGCTACCGGATTCAATCCCCTCGCCCTTTTTGCAGGTCTCGTGCCTGATAAGGCAGTGTTCGAGGCGGCCGCTGGCGAGTGGTTGTCCATCGATAACGTCTACCATAAGATCACCTGGAACACCGCTGTTGGTTCCTATGTCGAGAACGTACGTAACGGTGACGTTCCTAAGTTCCCTCTCGAAGCCGTCCCTCTCCCCGAGGGAGGTTACGACTACGAGTACAAGTTCGTAGGCTGGGACAACGAGGTCGTTGCAGCGACGGATGATGCTGTCTACACTGCAGTGTACGAACTGACCGTCATCGAGACCGAGGGTACTATATCCGTTGACAAGTCCGCATTCGATTATGTGGACGTTGCCCAGGTCAAGACCGACAACTGGTCCGTCCAGATCCCCACAACCGTCTTCGACGGACTCGAGGGAGAGGTCGAGATCTCCGTTAAGGTCATCGAGAACAAGGACGTTTCCGCAAGGGTTGCGGAGTACGCAGAGGGTAAGAAGATCATCTCCCTCAACCTCAGCGTAGGCGGAGAGACCGTCTCCGACTTCGGAGAGAACACCGTCACCGTCACCTTCGCATACCAGCCCGATGTCGGAGAGAAGATGGACAACATCTCCGTGTTCTGGATCGATGATGCCAACTACAGGACCGTGGAGTATCCTGCATACTACGATGCAGATACCGGTGAGGTCACCTTCGACACCACCCACTTCTCCTACTGGTTCGTTGGAGAGCGTACCGTCGCGGACGATGAAGATGCAGGAAACGACTATCTCGTCTCCATCATCGCGTTCATCGTCATCATCGTCGGACTCTGTGGATTCCTCCTCAGGCTGAAGAGGTGAGCGAAGAACGGATCCCGACCCTCTTCGGAGGGTCGGATCCAAACCATTTATTCACAATTTTGTAATCCAAATCATGCAGATGTGATGCATTTCATGACAATGGAGTTCATCGGCAGGGACGAGGAGATGTCCGTTCTCGAGGATCAATTCGAGAAGGTTGAACATCCTTTTGTGATCATTAAGGGAAGGCGTCGTGTCGGTAAGAGTAGATTGATCCATGAATTCTGCCGTAACAAGGATGCATTTCATTTCCAATCCGACAAAGAAGATAATTCTGCGATATTGCAATCCTTCTATTGGCCTCTTCGTTAAAAGGTGAACTGGTGCCCGATGGTCATACGACGTTACTCGCACGAAACGATCCCTGAATTCTATTATTCGGGGTTTCACCTGGTCTGTTTTTTTATGGTCAGAAGTCGAAGAGTTTGGCCTGTTTGGGGCGTTTGTCCTGAACTGGGGGTTCCACTTTGGTCCCCTCTTCCTTCTTTACGGGAGTATCGACGTATGTGGATGCAGCGTTCCACGAACCGGTCTGTTCCTTCAGACTCTTGGCCAATGCGGAACCTATCCTGGGCATCGCAGCGATGGTACCGGCATCAGTGCTCATGATGTTCTCCTTGTTACGGACGCCTCTGTCGTATAGGGTCCTGGCCTTCGCCCTTCCGATACCTCTGAGGGAGACCAGTTCGAGGAGTTCGTGCCTCACACCATACTTCAGACGTGTGAGCAGAGGTCTGATCCTCTTCACGACCTCATGTCTGAATATGGTGGCGATCTCGGTCATGGCGTACATCAGCCATTCCATGCTGTCCACCCTGCTACGGATGTCCCCCGGTCCGATGCCCATCTCCGCTGTGATGAGGTCCTCCTCCTTCTCGTCGATCCATTCGTTGGCCATGAGGGCGACCTTCAATGCCCCTAGGAAGTACTCGAACTCGTAATCCATGTCGTCCGGCACGTCCATGAGGAACTGTCCTTCGTATTTGTCGAACAATTCGTACAGCATCTCCATCTCGGCCTTCTTGGGGTACAGTCCCAGTACATCCGGTGTCGATGCTACCGCATGCAATATCATGAGATCGTCCGTGGTGTCCTTGATGAGTTCCACCGCATCCCTGAGGATGACGGCAGATTCCGGATCGATGTACAGATCGGATACGCGCTTACCGAATGTCAACGGTGACAGTACCTCATCCTCGTCCGCGATCATCTTCTCCTCCACGAGGAAATCGACCACGTTCTCCACCGCACCCTCTATGCCGTACAGGCTGGATTGGCAACCGTAGAACGTCTCCCTGAGGAAATCGATGATGTCATCGATGGACGACACATCCTCCGTCGCGATAAGACCCAGTATATGCGTTCTCAATGTCTTCTCGTCTCCGAGCTTCGACATGATCTTCTCCGAATCGCAGTCCAGGTAATCCTCCATGAGGTGTGTGGCATCGTCATCGCTCTTGGCCATGAGGATCGCCTCACCGTATGGGTCGTATCCCGGCCTACCGGCACGACCGCACATCTGTTTGACCTCCATGACCGCGATAGGGGCATTGCCTATGCCTGCTTCGAAACGGGTGGTGTCCCTGATTATGACCCTCCTCGCAGGGAGGTTTATCCCCGCGGCAAGGGTCGGTGTGGCCACTATGCACTTGATCCTTCCCGATCTGAATTCCCTTTCGATGAACTGCCTCTGCCCGTATTCCAGTCCTGCATTGTGGAACGCTATGCCGCATTTGACGCACGACGCCAGTTTCCTACCCACTGCAGTGCTTTCGGAACTGCCTTCCAGCGTATCGATCTCCTCGTCGGTGAGTTCCATCTTCGCTAGTTTGGCCATATCCTTGGAATATCTGACGGCCAATGCCTCCGTGGAACGGCGAGAGTTGACGAACACGAGACACTGACCCCCGTCCATTACCATGTCTGCGACTAGTGCCCACACCTCCTCCTTCATCTGCGGTACGTTGTGCTCCGTTCCGTCCCTGAAGGTGACCGTGCCCTTGTGATACACGCCTTCCCTCAATTCGATGGGGCGCCAATCGCTCTTCACCAGTTCGGCGTCCAACCATTGTGCCAGATCGATAGCGTTGGATATGGTGGCGGACAATGCGATGATCTGCATGTCCTTGTTCTTGCGGATCATCTTGGTGAGGGCGACCTCCAATGTGGGCCCTCTGCCTGGGTCATGTAACATGTGGACCTCGTCCACGATCACGAGACCGACATTGTTGATCCATGTGCTGCCATGGCGCATCAAAGAATCCGCCTTCTCGGATGTGGCCACCAGGACATCACAGTCCATCATGCGCCTGTCATCGGAGTCCAGGTCCCCTGTGCTCATACCGACCTTGAATCCCAGGTAGGAGAACCTCTCGAAATCCTCCTTCTTCTCGGCGGCCAATGCCTTCAACGGGACTATGTACAGTACACGTTTCCCCTCTTCCACAAGTCTTTTGAGGGCGGTACAATATCCGATCAGCGATTTCCCGCTGGCCGTGGGTATCGCGGCAACGACGTTCCTTCCTGTGAGTGCGATGGGTATCGCCTCCGCCTGAGGTGGATGCAGTTCCACGAATCCCTGTTCCCTGAGTGCCTGCCTTATGTCGTCCGACAGGTCGAGCTCATCAACCAGCATGATGTTCCGCATACCTCATGCGTATTTATGGTTGGTGAATGGATGTGCCAGACTATGGAATTGTGATTTATTGCCCTTCTGTCGGCGTTGTATTACGCGCGCAAAATCAGGTAATATTCTGTAAAGCGTTATATACGCCGGAGCATTAGTGACGGTAGGAGTCAAAAGATAATGAGTGATGACACGTTAAAGAAGGAACAGGTCAAGCTCGCCGGTCCTCTCGATGAGTGGATCGAGGAGCAGACGTTCGGTTCCACGGAGGAGATTGAGATCCCCGACAAGATGGCCGACAGGGTCATCGGACAGGACCGTGCCAGGGACGTCATCTACAAGGCGGCATCCCAGAAGAGGCACGTCATGCTCATCGGAGAGCCCGGTACCGGTAAGTCCATGCTGGCCAACTCGATGGTGGAGTTCCTCCCCAAGGAGGACCTACAGGATGTGGTCGCATACCACAATCCAGAGGATTTCAACGAACCCAGGATCCGTGTCCTTCCCGCAGGGAAGGGTAAGCAGATCGTGGACGAACAGAAGGCCATCGCAGCGGCTCAGAGGAACAAGAAGAACAACACGATGTTGTACATCATCCTCGCAGTGGCGGCCATCGGATTGATCTACTTCCTGTATTCAGGCAACACCACTCTCCTTTGGATGGCCATGTTGGTCGGGTTCTTCCTCTTCATGATCTACAGGACGCCCGGTCAGAGGAACGAGGTCATGATCGTACCCAAGCTCCTCGTCGGTCACCTTCCCGGAGATATGCCACCGTTCGTCGATGCCACCGGAACCCACGCAGGAGCGCTCCTCGGTGACGTCAGACACGATCCATTCCAGTCCGGAGGTCTCGAGACCCCGTCCCACGACAGGCTCGAACCCGGATGCATCCACAAGGCCAGCAAAGGTGTCCTCTTCATCGATGAGATCAATCTCCTCAGGATGGAATCCCAGCAGGCTTTGCTCACCGCCATGCAGGAGAAGAAGCTCTGCATCACCGGTCAGAGCGAGCGTTCCTCCGGAGCACTCGTCAAGAGCGAACCGGTCCCCACCGATTTCGTCCTCGTCTGTGCAGGTAACCTCGATGCGATACAGGGTATGCACCCCGCACTAAGGTCCCGTATCAGAGGATACGGTTACGAGGTCTACATGAGGAACACCATGGACGACACCGAGGAGCACCGCAACGATATCGTCAGGTTCGTCGCACAGGAGGTCAGGAAGGACGAGAAGATCCCCCACTTCGACAAGTATGCGACAGCCGAGATCATCAGGGAGGCACAGCGCCGTTCCGGAAGGAAGGGCAAGCTCACCCTCAGGTTCAGGGAACTCGGAGGTCTCGTCCGTGTCGCAGGTGACATGGCCGTCCAGGACGGAAGGGACCTCGTCACCCGTGACGACGTCGTCCTCGCAAGGAGGATCGCACGTTCGCTCGAGCAGCAGATCGCCGACCGTTCCGTCGAGGGTCACAAGGCATACGAGACCTTCCTCACCGAGGGTATCGCCGTCGGAAAGATCAACGGTCTCGCCGCACTCAACGCAAGTTCCAACATGGCCGAGTACTCCGGTATCGTCCTGCCCATCGTGGCGGAGGTGACTCCTTCCCCCAGCAAGAAGGGTGGAATCGTCGCAACCGGAAAGCTCGGTGAGATCGCGAAGGAGGCCGTCGAGAACATCTCCGCCGTCGTCAAGAAGTATGCGGTGTCCGAACTCGGAGAGAAGGACATCCACCTGCAGTTCATAGGAACATATGACGGTGTGGAGGGTGACAGTGCATCCGTCACCATAACCACGGCGATCCTCTCCGCATTGGACGAGGTCCCGATCTACCAGGACCTTGCAATGACCGGAAGCCTCAACGTCCGCGGCATGGTCCTCCCCGTCGGAGGTATCACCGCCAAGCTGGAGGCCGCAGCCGAGTCCGGAATCCACACGGCGATCATCCCCAAGATCAACGCCAAGGATGTCATGATCGAGGCCAAGTACTACGAGACCCTCGAGATCTACCTTGCCGAGACCATCCGTGACGTGATCGAGGTCGCTTTCGCGGATTGCCCCAAGAAGCAGGAGTACATGGACAAGTTGGCAGTGCTCAACCCCAACGGATCGACCCTCGAGAAGTTGGATCCTCCTGCGAAGTACATCATCCATGAGGATGAGAGCGAAGAGGTCACCGTCATCGTCGCACCCCCTGCGGATGACGAAGCAGTCACAGAGGGCGAGACTCCAGCCCCTGTGGCCTGAGGTCCGACATGTCGGGAAACGATGCATTGATCATCGGAAGGTTCCAACCCTTCCACAACGGTCATATGGAGGTGCTCAGGAAGGTCTTCCAGGAGTGCGACCATGTGACCATAGGTATAGGCAGTGCACAGCTTTCCCACATGGGGGACAACCCCTTCACCGCGGGCGAACGCTATCTCATGATAGCGGAGGCCCTTAGGGCGGAGGGGTACTCCAATTTCTATATAGTACCTGTCGAGGATCTCAACAGGTACGCACTCTGGGTGGCGCAGGTCACATCCATGTGTCCGCCGTTCGACATCGTCTATAGCAACAATCCCGGGACCCGTCGTCTCTTCCGTGAGGCGGGATACGAGGTCAGAACGTCCCCGTTGTACAACAGGAATGATTATTCCGGTACGGAGGTCAGGAGACGTATGGCCGAAGGGGACGGTTGGAGGGAACTGGTGCCGAAGAGGGTGGCCGAGGTCATAGATGACATCGGCGGTGTGGACAGGGTCAGGCAGATCGGTGAATCCGATGACATCAGATACTGACATCCACAGATTGATCCATCTCCTTAGGGAGAAGGGTCTCAGACTGTCCTTCGCGGAATCATGCACGGGAGGATTGGCATCCGCTATGGTGACTTCCATTCCGGGTTCGTCCGAGTATTTTTTGGGTTCCGCTGTCACGTACTCCAACGAGTCCAAGGTATCCATCCTCGGTGTGTCCGAAGGTACCCTGGAAGCACACGGGGCGGTCAGCGAGGAATGTGCCAAGGAGATGGCATTGGGTTCGTTGCGGACATACGGTTCCGATATAGCGGTCGCGGTCACGGGCATCGCCGGACCGGGCGGTGCCACATACGACAAGCCTGTGGGTCTTGTGTTCATAGCGGCCACAGATGGCAGGAATCACGTCACTTCCGCGAATCGTTTCTTCGGTGAGAGGCACGAGGTCCGTAAGGCATCCGTCGATGCGATGTTCCGCGATGCGATACGCCTTCTGGAAGAGAACTGATATGACCCAGAGATACGACAGACAGATCGGATTGATAGGTGTCGACGGTCAGAGGGCCCTGTTAGATTCATGTGTGGCCGTCATCGGTTGCGGGGGATTAGGCTCCATCGTGATCGCGGACCTGGTATCCGCTGGTGTCGGAAGGTTCATACTCATCGATGGGGACATCGTATCGGAATCCAATCTCAACAGGCAGTTCATCCATGCCGGTAAGGTGGGTATGAAGAAGGTGGACAGTGCCAGACAATGGATCCATTCCTTGGATCCGGATTGTGATGTCCTGACGTACGACCGTTTCTTAAGCATCGACGACGTGCCCTTGCTGGATGGTGCGGACGTGGTCGTGGATTGTCTGGACAGTTCCGTGGACCGTCTCGTACTATCCAAACTGTGCATAGATAGCGGTAACGTCCTGGTACATGCTGCCGTCGAAGGATATCACGGACAGGTGGCCGTCATAAGGCCTGAGGATTCCCTCAGATTGGAACACATATATCCAAAACCCACTAAAGGAGTGGTGCACGATTCGATAGCAACATCTGTCACGACCGTCGGTTCCATCCAAGCCAACGAGGTCATCAAGGTTCTTCTGGGTTCGGACAAGGCATTGAGGGACGAGTTGTTGACCCTGGATCTTCTTGAGAATTCGATCATAAAGTACCATATTTTCGGATAGATTGGTCGATTCGTTTAAGCATAATTTTGGTTCTTCTCTAGACGTTGAGAGTGCGGTTCACCCTGTAAAATGAGTCAGAGTATAAAGCATGAGCTGATGGATCAGAAATGGAAAGGTCGGTACGATGCGATACCTCGGATGTACTTCGGATGAAT
>SUSY01000038.1 GCA_015063185.1 Thermoplasmata archaeon | reverse complement strand
CGATCATGAGTGCGGAGAGTCTTGGAAATCTCAGAAGGGGAGGCATATACCAATACGCCAAGGACAACCCCGTAAGGATATCCGACAGGGACTATATCATCCGTACCACCGAATACGCATTATATCCCAATAGAATCCAAGAGAACAGGATGCTCCATACCCTGGATGTTTGCAGGGATGTATACAACCGTCTCAGGAACATCCAAGTATCCATTATCAAGAGATACAGGAGACAATACGGAAGGGAATGGACAAAGTGTCTGAAGAACAGACATCACAGGATATTCAATGACAGAGAGTTATCCAGGATAGCGAGGGCCATCTGGAACAAGGAGGAATGGATGCAGGACATCTATCAGAACCTGTTGAACGATGTGTCCAAAAGGGTGTACAAAGCATTCGACAGATACTTCGACGACCTCTTCAAAGGAAGGGATCCGGGTTATCCCAGATTCAAACCCGAGGGAAGGTACGACTCGTTCACCTATCCTCACGAGAATGGATACGGTTTCTACGATAGGAATGGGAAGAAATACAGATCCGATAGCAGGAAGGGATTCGACCGTATCGGATTGGGAAAGATCGGACACCTAAGGTTCGGAAACAGGTTCAGGATACCGGGTGTGATGAAGACAGCTACGGTATCACGTACCAGGATAGGGGACCATTACGATTGGAAGGTCTGTATAGTATGGAGGATGAGACCGTACCAAGAGCACTTCATGTCCATCGAGAATCCCGATGAGACCATGAAACCCATAGGCATAGATCTCGGATTGAAGAACCTCATCGCATTGTCCGACGGTACCATAGTACCGAACGATGACACCTACCGTAAGAAGGAGAAGGTCGTATCCAAACTGCAGAAGAGAATGGCCGACATAGAAAACGACGATCCGAATCACGATAGATCGCACGAATACCAATCTTTAAAGAGAAGACTGTCCCACGGATACAAGAGATGGAGGAACCACAGGAAGGACCTGTATCATAAGATAACATCCGAGATAGTCTACAACCACGGCGACATCTATGCCGAGGACCTCAACGTCCAGAGGATGACGAGGGATTCGAATTCAAAAACTATGAAGAAACTCTACAGGGATGCTGCGTGGAGCACGTTCATGACGAAGGTGGAGTACAAGGCAGAATGCGCCGGTACCTCCGTATCCCGTGTGGACCCACGCAACACATCCAACCTTTGCTCAGGATGCGGAAACATGGTCAAAAAGGACCTGAATGTCCGTATACACGAATGTCCCCATTGCAATCTAAGATTGGACAGGGATGTCAACGCAGCAAGGAACATCCTAAGTCGCGGCCTTGGGGCAGCAAGGCCCGGTCCGACATGAAGCAGACCGAATGAGCGAACGGTCAGAATCGACTGCGAGCACTTTCGACGTCACCCACACGAAACGTCGATGAACCACTTGAATTGAAAGAAATCAGATCATTTGACTTGGGGGTTTAACCCCCCAAGGACCTTGCGGTCACACCAAGGTCCTTTCGGACCGTTGGGACTCTCGGACGCGCACCACCGCCTGCGCGATGGTTTCAGACCTGCCATGGGTTCCCCCTTGGCTGTGAGGATGGATTTGATCCATACTCTATATCGGCTTGAGGTAATCTCACCAATATGGTCCGTCGCTCTTGACGAACGACTATCATCGGCCGACACAAGGGCTTGGATACACATCGGATTGCTCCGTCGTGTCAAACATCTCACATAAACGGCGTTCACCGGCTATGTGTCGTGTTCTCACGTCGTTTCGATCTCTCGAATGCGACATGCTCCGTGCTTGCGCACATCCTTGTGCCTTCGGTACGGATTCACCTCCTAGGAAGTGTATCTCGCATCTGCATGATTGGGCGAACCCGACCATACGACCGGAGTGGACGTTAGGTTTCTTCGGAATGCATTCGATTTCTCTCATGCATCGAAACCTCCATGTTTTGGACCTAGGTCTTGGTCATGTCGGTTTCAGCACCATGCTCGCTTGCGCGTGTATGATACATCCTGCACTTGCGTGCTTCCATTCATCTTTGGTATCGGGATGATCAACAGTCTCCTGTTTCCCACCTCGTACCTCTTTACGATCTTGATACTATCTCAATCGCATCGCTCGTTTGGTCGGTACGAATACAAACCTCCAAAGGATTGCTCCATTGTCATGATCTCTCAATCAAGCGTGGACCGGATCGATTAATCATTGTCCTCCCCATGTATTGCTACCTGAAAGAGGTGGTTGATTCGTACCTTCAGCGTCGTTTCACATTCCGATGTTCGGATGTGCCCGTACCTCTGTGTGATTTTGATGTTATCTCCGTCACATGGTCGGGAGCAGATGTCCTGGTTTTTACGGAACACATTCGATCTCTCTCCTGTGTTTGATCTTCCATGTTTTGGACCGGAGTCTTGGTCATGTTGGATCATTGTGTCATGCCCGCTTTCGTGTGTATGACACTCCCTGCACTTGCGTGCTTCCTTGCATCTTCGGTGTCAGGAACAGAAACTAGATTCGGAGGTGCTTATTATCGACCCTGTTTTTCAACAGGTATGGATTTTTACAGAATCCTTGGGATCGCTCCTTTCGGACCCAATCCTTCATGCTTTGGGTCGAGACCCTAGTCATGTCGGATCATGAAGGCTACAGGACTTTCGTTCTGTATCCATCTTCCTGTACTTGCGCACTTCCTTACATCTTCGGAGTCACTGATCATTATCATTCGCTCGATACTACCGAATCCGACGAATCTTGATGTGATCTCGATTCTTGGTTCGAAAGCCGATGTCGGTTTTTACGGAACATTCGGGATTGCCCCATATGTCTGATCCTCCATGTTTTTGACCGAAGTCCCGATCATGTTGGATCATGGTTCGTATTCACTTTCGTTCGTACGAACCGTCCTGCACTTGCGTACTTCCTTACATCTTTGAATCTTAGACAATACCGATTTCTCGATACATCATGCAGTTCGATGTTGATACAATCTCGATCTTTCTGTCAGATGCTGATGTTGGTTTCTACGGAATCCTTCAGATTTCTCCTCGGGATTGGATTCTCCACGTTTTGGACCGGAATCTTGGTCATGTCGAACCCTATGTCAGGACCACTTTCGTGTTCATGACATATCCTGCACTTGCGTACTTCCTTACATCTTGATGTCTGAGACGTTTACCGACGTATGACACACCGTTTTCCATATTTTGATACAATCTCTATATGAGGTACTGATGTTGGTTTTTACGGAACACTTGGAATTACTTCCTTGCGCACATCCTTCCATGTTTTGGACCTGAGTCTTGGTCATGTAGGGTGTCGATCTGTACTTGCTTTCGTTCGTACACATCTTCCTGTGCTTGTGCACTGCCATTCATCTTGATGTCAGCGACAGTTACCGATTTTAGGTTCTATTCGTCTGCACGTCTTATGGAATTGATGTTATCGCAACCATAACGCTCTATTTTTGCCGGCATGAGCTTTTGATCACAAACGGATTACTCCGATGTGATGCCTTTCTACTTGGTGTTGACCATGTAGTTGATGCATCACGGACCAAACATATCGCTACATTTGGACGTGATCTCGCATTTTCATGCAACATCTCATGTCTTTGGCGTATATCCACATCCGCGTTTCCGGGGACATGTTGTTACGCCTCTATACGAGATTTCCTTTGAGGGGTGGTTCTCGTATGGCTGCGCGTGCCCTTTCGGGCCACCTGTGATCAACGGTTTCCCGCGTCTCACTCCGAGATTCGATGTTATCTCTTCTCGTCGAATTCGAATTTCTTCGAATTCACTCGGTTCCGACAACAACCTACACGAATGCGGGCTGTTGCTACTTGAGTATCCCATGCATAACACGTCAAATATTTAATACTTCCGATTTAACATGGATTTAAAACAACATTAAAAAATACATGAGAAAAATACTAGAGATTAAATTAATCATTAAAGTGTAATTTACAATATTATTTTAGAATGTTTTAAATATCAAATTGTATAAACATAAATTCCGCGCCAAATCAAAGAAATCAATTTTCTGTAGGATTTCAGAAAAAGGTCGCCACCCACCCGTATAATATAGCGTAGAAAGAGGTAGAAACATAATGGGCACCCTCCCTAACCGATGAAAGGAGGATCCATCACAGATTCTGCAATCTTGCTATCATATTCTGAATATCCATCACATGTTCCGACAGTCGGCATAGTGAAGGTCCAGTCAATCCCACCCTAAATCCGGAAGTTGTATGGCGGAACCCTCATGGGGTTGCGTAAAGCCTCTGAGGGATGCTGCCCGTCCGAACGTAGCAATGGTCGGAGATGAACTCGTTCAGAAGTGTCGAATCAGAGTTTCAGGATGTCGATCCACCCTAAGACTCAGAGTACCTTTTTAATCAACCAGTCCTATTCTAGAGATGGTATCTATCATGACAGAGGGTTGGACCTACGCCAAAGCAGGAGTTAATATCGACCAGAAATCCAGCGCAATCGCATCACTGGTCAAGGAACTCAACTACAAAAGGACTGGAAAAGGAAATCAGGTAAAGATGAAGAACCTGTTCGCCAGCCTCATAGACTTCGGAGACGACTATCTCACACTGGCCACGGATGGTGTCGGAACCAAACTACTCATCGCAGAGGAACTTGGCATTTGGGACACCATCGGAATCGACTGTATCGCGATGAATGTCAACGATACCATCTGCGTAGGAGCAGAACCCATGTCCTTCGTGGACTACATCGCCATCGACAAACCCAACGGAGAAATCACCGAACAGATAGGTATTGGACTCCAGAAAGGTGCGGAGCTCTCCAACATGGAGATTGTCGGCGGGGAGATTGCGGTCCTTCCCGAAATGGTGAATGGAGTCGATGTCTCCGGAACCTGTCTCGGATTCGTCCCCAAGAGCAAGGTCGTGACTGGACAGAACTGTCAGGAAGGCGACCTCATCGTCACCCTGAAGTCCTCGGGTATCCACTCCAACGGACTCACGCTCGCAAGGAAGGTATTCGAATCCGCAGGATACACCATGAAGGACAAGTGCCCCGGACTATCCAAGACTGTCGGAGAGGAACTCCTCACACCCACCAGGATCTATGTCAAGGATGTTCTCGACATCCTCTCCAAGTACGAGGTCCACGGCCTTGTGGACATTACGGGAGGGGGACTCAGGAACATCCTCAGAATGAAGGAGGGTCTCCAATATGTCATCGACGATCCGATCAAACCCGACCCCGTATTCACCAAGATTCAGGAGCTGGGAGGAATCACCGATACGGAGATCTATCAGACCCTCAACATGAGCATGGGATTCGACATCATCGCTCCGGCCGATGCGGCAGAGGAGATCGCAAAATCCTATGATGGCGCAGCCATCGTCGGTCGCGTTCAGAAAGGAAACGGCGTCCTTCTTGAGAAGGGCAACATCCTGTACGACAAGTACTGAGCAGATCACTCGTACAGGAGTGCGTGCAACGCACCGGTGACGGATCCGACGGCGGTACAGGTCTCGAGAGAGTAACCGCCGCCAGTGACGTCCACATTGTACTTCGGAATCTCCGAGGGTCCCTTCGGAACACCATGCGGTCCGAGACCGAACACAAGGAGGATGCTCTGTCCATGCTCCACCATATCGGCCAACTGCCTGATTGATACCGATTTCTTAGGGTCGACCTTGGACGTCGTAAGGACCGCCTCCCCCAATTGTGGAGGAAATCCTTTATTAGGATATGGAAAACTGAGGAATCTGCCTTTCTCTGCAAGGTCCATGAAGTATCCGCCATGCTTTCCGATACTGGTGGTGCCTGCGACCCACTCCGCAAGTTCCACAGGTGTCTTGGGACCCTCAGGGAATGGGAATCCGAACAACGCGAGATTCATGTCGAAAGACATTGCGAGTCCACCTGCACGGGCTATTGCGCGTCTGTGGGCCTCCGCAAAGCGTTTGGGGTCATATGAATTGTAAAGTCCGATCGTGATCCTGCCTTTTCCCATGTTCATCTCTCCACGGTATCGATTACCTGACGCGTACGACCTATGATCGCGCGACGGTCACCATCTAGAAAGACCTCCATCTCTGGGTGGTCCTGTTGGTAACGATTGACCATCTGCATAATCTGTCCCAGGGAGTAGTCCTCTGAGTCCACATCGATCAGGATGACTTCGGGCGTCGGAATCACCTTGTATGTATCTGGACAATACGGTCCAGAGATTTATCTGGTCGCAGTCTTTCAATCAATGAGTGTAGAAGTATGGTGCCGCGAGCCGGGCTCGAACCAGCGACTTCAAGATCTTCAGTCTTGCACTCTCCCAACTGAGTTACCGCGGCGTAAATACCCCGATTACAAGTTCTTATAAAATCGTTTTGGTGGCCACATCACCTATCGGGACGTTTTCCGACCACTGGTGGCTCTTTCTTGTACTCCCCATCTTTCAAGGTGACGAAGGATATCTCCGCCTTACCGACCATCGAACGCACCCTGAGACACTTCACGAACGTCAGTATGAACACCAACAAGAAGAGTAAGGACAATGTGGCGGAGGCGAACACGATCGCCTCCTGTTGTCCACGCAGTCTGCCTGCAACGGTGATGCAGATGCATGCTGCCGCCACGAACCCGCAGGACGCAGCGGTCAGCATGGCTCTTCTGAGATCACTGTCCATCATCGGTCGCCTCGGGCTCCGCAGGGGCCTCGGAGACCGAAACAGCAGAGGGCTCGACACCTTCCTCGGATGGGACCTCTTCCACCGCAGGAACGGGCTGTACAGCGACGATCCTGTCACCGTCACGGAGGTTCATGATTTTGACTCCAGCGGTGTTACGTCCGATCTCCCTGATGTCAGAGGTCTGCATACGGATTACCATACCGGACTGGCTGGTGATGATGAGGCCGTCGTTCTCCATGACCATCCTGACCGCAACGACATTTCCGTTACGCTCTGTGGTCTTTAGCGTGATGACACCTTTCGCACCACGATGAGTCCTGGTGTACGAATCCACAGGGGAGATCTTTCCGAATCCGTTCTCGGAAACCGTCAATAGTTTGTCTCCAGCCTTGACAAGGGTCATGGATACGACTTCGTCCCCTGCACCGAGTGTGACCCCCTTGACACCCATGGTGTCCCTTCCGGCAGCTCTGACCTCTTTCTCATCGAACCTGACGGCGAGACCGCATTTGGTAGCGATTACTATGTCACATCCGCCATCCGTAATCTCGGTCTGAACGAGAGAATCGCCCTCATCGAGCTTGATGGCCTTGATACCGCGCTGTCTGACGTTTCCATAGAGGGAGAGGTTGGTCCTCTTGATGATTCCCTTCTTGGTACAGAACACGAGGAAGCGATCATCCGTAAACTCACGGGTGTGCATGAATCCGATGACTTTCTCATCATCCTGAAGATCCGGTAGCATGTTTACGATTGGTTTGCCCTTGGACTGCCTGCTACCCTCGGGGATACGATATCCCTTGAGCCACAGAAGACGACCTGTATCGGTGATGAACATGATGTAATCATGGGTGCTGGTGACGAACATGTTTGCAACCACATCCTCCTCTTTGGTCTGCATTCCACGAAGACCCACACCTCCGCGATTCTGCTCCTTGTACGTCCTGAGTGGGATGCGTTTGATGTATCCGTCATCACTGATGGTGATGACCACATCCTCTTCAGGGATGAGGTCCTCCTCATCGGTATCGATCGCATTAGGATCGATGACGGTACGGCGCTCATCCCCATATGCAACCTTCATCTCATTGAGCTCGTCCTTGATGATCGCTAAGATACGACCCTCATGTGCCAGTATGTCCTTGAAATCCTCTATGAGAAGTCCTGTGTCATGATGATCCTTGCGGAGGCTATCGATCTCGAGGCCCGTCAACTTCTGCAACTTAAGGTCGAGGATCGCCTTTGCCTGAACCTCATCGATGCCCAGAAGCTCCTGAAGACCTATGTTGGCGGCCTCCGTGTCTGCAGATTCACGGATGAGCTTGATGGTTGCATCCAGCATGTTGAATGCAGCCATATATGCCTCAAGAACGTGCATCTTCTTCTCGGCCTCGGCAAGATCGAACTTGGTCCTCCTGGTGACCACATCCTTCCTGTGGAGGATGTACTGCTCGATGAGCATCTTCAGATTGAGGACCCTGGGCTTTCCATCCACAAGTGCCAGATTGATGATTCCGAACGTCTGTTCCATCTGTGTGAGCTTATACAGATTCTCAAGGACGACGTTCTCGATGGCGTCCTTGTGGATGTCGATTACGATACGCATACCGTTCCTGTCCGATTCATCACGAAGATCGGTGATGCCTTCGAGCTGCTTGGTCTTGACCAATTCCGCAATCTCGGTAACGAGTTTGGCCTTGTTCACCTGATAAGGGATCTCATCGACGATGATGGATACTTTTCCTCCACCCCTCTCCTCGATATGGGTATTGGCACGTACCTTGATCTTACCACGACCGGTGTTGTACGCCGAGACGATTCCGGAAAGACCATGGATGGTACCACCGGTGGGGAAGTCCGGACCCTTGATGTATTGCATCAGATCCTGAACAGATGCGTCTGGGTCATCGATGGTATGATTAATAGCGTCAACTACCTCACAGAAGTTGTGTGGAGGCATGTTGGTAGCCATACCTACCGCGATACCGGCGGATCCATTGAGCAGGAGGTTGGGGAACTTGGACGGGAGCACGGATGGTTCCCAGAGTGACTCGTCGAAGTTCCTGACCATGTCAACGGTGTCCTTGTCGATATCCAGGAGCAGATCGCTGGACATCTTGGTGAGACGGGCTTCGGTATACCTCATCGCTGCGGCGGAATCACCGTCTATCGAACCGAAGTTACCCTGTCCGTCCACCAGAGGATACCTGAGTGAGAACGGCTGTGCCAACCTGACCATCGCATCGTATGCGGCGGAATCTCCGTGGGGGTGATACTTACCTAAGACCTCTCCCACTACCCTCGCAGACTTCTTGTGTGCGGACCTATAGGAAAGACCCAGATCGTTCATTGCATAGAGGATCCTCCTGTGTACGGGCTTGAGACCGTCACGGACGTCCGGGAGTGCACGTCCCACGATGACACTCATCGAGTAATCGATGTACGAGTTGGACATCATCTTCTCGATGGACTGGGTGATGTATTTTGGCTGAATGTTCTGTTTCTCGTCCATGATATCACACATCCAGGTTGATTACCTCGTGGGCATGTTCGATGATGTACTGCTTCCTGGGCTCCACATCCTCACCCATAAGGACGGAGAACAACTGGTCCGCAAGGATCGCGTCCTCTATGGTTATCTTCTTCATGATGCGGGTGGCGGGATCCATGGTAGTCTCCCACAACTGCTGGGGATTCATCTCTCCCAGACCCTTGTACCTGCTGACCTGTGCACCGTTTCCGATCTCGGCCATGGCCTTGGCCATCTCATCATCGTTGAAACAATAGATCTCCTTCTTTCCCT
>SUSY01000037.1 GCA_015063185.1 Thermoplasmata archaeon | reverse complement strand
GTTCCATAACCTCGTAACATAACGTTACGCTACCGGGCATATCCATGGCATCGCCCACCACGACGATCGCATCGTTCTCGTTGTCCACCAACATCTCCATCACGACACGCTCATCGTCGGAGTTGGTGGAAAGACTGTAGGTACCGGGAAGATCGTGGAAATGGAGCTCCTTACCGTTACGAAGGAGTGTGGCCTCCTCGAACTCCACGGTGGTCCCCGGATAGTTGGATGATATTACGCCCACACCGGTCAATCTGGTGAAAAGAGTGGACTTCCCTACGTTTGGTTGACCGATGAGTGCGATCTGATGAACGGAATCAATCTGCATCGTCTCTTACCTCGAGACAGATGACCTTGGACAACTCCATATCGATGGCGATCACACTGTCCCCGATCCTGACGACACGGGGGCCGTTGTTCTGCTTGGAATCTAGAGTGACCTCCCTTCCTGGGATGAATCCCATTGACAATAACTTCTTGACCTTGCTCGCATCATCGGACCTAAGGTACGAGATGACAGCGGTCTCTCCGGACTCCAAATCCGCGAGGGAATGACCGTCGGAACAGGTGTTACATGGATTGTTGCATGTCGTACAGTCGCAATCCACTCTGGAACCCATTATACGACACATCTTATTTGCCGAATCATCGGAGATCGCATGTTCCATGAGACATGCTTCGTCATGGGCGGACTGATGATCGAGGTCCAGGACATCGGTCAGGAATCTCTCGACGATATGGTGCTTCCTACGGAGGCTCTGGGCATACTCCATCCCATCCTTTGTGAGACTGACACCTTTGTACTTCTCGTAGTTTACGAGACCTGCTTCAGACAAGGTGTGCAACATCTCGGTGACACTGGCAGGTGCCACGCCCATGAAGGATGCCAACTTGGACGTCCTCACGGTGCCGTCACCTTCAGTCAGACGGAGGATGTTGATGAGATAGTCCTCTCTGCTTCCGCTACTCATGATTACACATCAATCAGACAGTATTTTAGGGTTTCCTGAATCGGATGGGATGTGCTGGCTCACTCCTTGGGAGAATCCTCGGACGCTCTGAGCGCCTCTGCCTCCGCTTTGGCCTTCTCCGCCTTCTCGGCAGCGATGCGCGCTTTCTCCGCAGCCTTCTCGGCGGCACGACGCTCCCTCTCCTCGGCTCTCTCGGCCGCCCTCTCCGCTGCTAAACGGTCGTGCTCGGCCTTCTCTACGGCCCTTTGTTCTGCAAGACGCTGTTTCTCCGCAGCCTTCTCCGCAGCCTTCTCGGCGGCGATACGGTCGTGCTCGGCCTTCTCTATACGCCGTCTCTCCTCGTTCTCCTCACGGATACGCTCCCTCTCGATACGATTCCTCTCCTTCTCCTCAGCCCTCTGCTTCCTACGGGCCTCGGCGGCATCCATGCGGGTCTTGATGCGAAGATTGGTGGCCTCGTCTATGGATTCCCTCTCCACCAGACCGACGACCTTGCACTCATCCGCCTTCTTGGACAGATACTTCAATTTGGCATTGCAACGATCGATGGCCTCGAAGAATTCCAGATCGTCGCCGGGAGCGTATTCACCATCGTAGTACCTCTGCCAATAGTATTGACCGATGAGATAGATCTGTTCCCTAATCTCCTCGTTGATCTCCTGCATCTCGACACGGATCTCATCGATCTTCGCGACCTCGTCGCGCTTGCTCCTATAGTTCCTGAATTTATTATCGATACTGTCGTAAAGTCCCATCCTATCACATCCGACGTTATCGGAAAGGGTTTTGAAAGTGTTTGGAAGGCCGATCACTCGACCAATTTACGGTATCCGTAAGCGGGTTCGTTCTCGTTGAAGCAGTACTTGACGGAGACGAAGTCCTTCTTGAATGCCTTGACATCCTCTTTGACCTTAGCGGGATCCTCTCCCTTGCAGACGCGGGCGATGAGGGATGCGACCTCCTTCATCTCGCTCTCCCTCATTCCGAGCCTGGTCATCTCCTGGGAACCGAGCCTGAGACCGGAGGGCCTCACCGCACTCTCATCCCAGGGGAGCATGTTCTTGTTACAGATGATGTTGGCATCCTCGAGCTTCTGTGCGATGTCCTTTCCTCCACCGAACTGTGCAACGTCGACTGCGATCGCATGGGACTTGGTGAATCCGAGGTCGGGGCAGAGTACGGGGACTCCGAGCTCATAGAGGGCCTGTCCGAGTGCCTGGGAGTTCTTGACCGCCTGTGCCGCGTAATCCTTGGCATAGACCTTCATCTCCGCGAGAGTGATGGCAAGTGCCGCCATGGCGTGCAGGTGGTGACTGCTGGTGACTCCGGGGAAGACGGCCTTCTCGAGTGCCTTCTCCTGCTCATCGGTGAGGTTGGCACCGAGGAGCATTCCGTGGTTGGGTCCAGGGAAGGTCTTGTGGGTGGAGGAGGAGATGATGTTGACTCCCTCCCTGAGAGGGTCGTGGAACTGTCCTCCTGCGATGAGTCCAAGGACATGTGCGCAGTCCTCCCAAACGAGACAACCGACCTCGTTGAAGGTGTCCTCGAGCTCCTTCAATGGTGGCGGGAACAGGAAGACGGAGAGACCGAACTGTGCGACCTTGGGCTTGACCTCCTTGAGCAACTTGATGGTTCCATCCACATCGAGGTTCATGTCATCGAGGTTCCATGGGTACTGGACGGAGTTGACAGACCTCTGTCCGAAGGCTCCGAACTTCTGAGTGGAGATGTGTGCACCCTGTGCGAGCGCACAGGTGGTGATCGTGTCACCGGGCTGTGCGAATGCGAAGAGGACGGCCATGTTGGCAACGGTTCCGGAAATGGGTCTGACATCTGCCCAGTCGGCCTTGAAGAGGTCCTTTGCAAGCTCGAGTGCCTTGATCTCGACCTTATCGACATAGATGTTGCCCTGATAGTATCTCTTTCCGGGAAGTCCCTCTGCGTACCTGTCCGCGAAATCGGAGATGAGCATCTCCTTTGCGAGAGGGCTCATGAGGTTCTCGGATGCGATCATAGGGATGCACTCCTCGAACCACTTGTTGTGAGCCATCACGTTCTCTCTGATGAAACGTGCATCGTCATTCATACACGACCATACGCGCGCACCTGTATTTAAAGAGTCTACGCGACTGGACGTGAACGTCCATCATACGGATCCGACGATAGCAATATAGCCAGATATCTGACGTCGGACCCGAAATCACTTCTTGGTACGGATACCTGCATCGATATGGTTGTAGTCAGCAAGATACAACGATGCGAGGTCACCGATGATGATCGCCCTGAGCATGTTCTCCAGATGGGTCTTCCCACGGAGATGGTGCTTGTAAACGTCCATCCCACCTTCCATCAACATGGACAACGGTGTCTCCGCCATACACCTGAGCATGTCTGATACATTATCATCCATGAGCATGATGGGTACGAACCTCTCAGTCAGATTGTCGGCAGTCCATCCCACCAATTCGTTATGGTTGAACTCCGGCATGGTCCCATAGAACGACAGTACCTTGGAGTTCTCATTGAACTGCGTCTTCCACCTGGCTACAGCGGACCTCATGTTGAAGAAACCATAGATCACAGGTGCCCTGTTGCCGATGAAACGTGCTATCTCACGTGCCTCGTTCTCATCGTTCTCGATCAATTCGTTCCTGTACTTCTTGATTTCAGGGATGACCGATTTGAAATCCTCCAAATCGGAAAGGAGTCCACAATTGCGAAGTGCCACCATGATATAACCGATCATGTATCCGATGGCGCCCCTGGATTCAAAACCGTATGGCATCGACATAAGGATGTTATCGTCCTTGACGCAGAGCTCCTCCAATTCTCCACCGGATGTAATGCAAATGACCTGTGCGCCCTTCCTGACCGCGGCGCGGTACAGGTGCAGAGCCTCCTTGGTTTCACCGGAATATGAGATTACGACGGCAGTCGTATCGGAATCGACCCACTTGGGCAGATCGAAACCCCTTATGACGGAGACCGCGGAACCGCCACAACTGTCCATGTAGTCGGACACGAACGCTCCTGCGATGGAACAGGTACCCATGCCACATACCGCAAACTTAGAGGTTTGCCTGATATTGAATACCAAAGAAGATAATGCGAAATCTATCTGCTCTGGCAATTTGACGACCTGTTGATACATCGGAGTCCCTGCAATGCACACTCCTTTGCGTTTCCTCGACGCCATGTACTTCCCTAACCTCTCTGATTAATTAACCGTTGTGTACGAATACGGTAGTACGATTGTCGAATACGAAGTATTACCATTTTTTTGGTAAGTGACAACCCATTACTTATTCAGTAACCAATCCACGAATCGGTCATCATGAGCATAGAGAGAGCATTGCAGGATATCAGGGAAGGGAAGATCGTACTGGTCTTCGACTTCGACGACAGGGAGAAGGAGACGGATATGACTGTCGCCTCCGAATTCATAACCATGGAGAAGGTCCGTACCCTCAGGAAGGATGCGGGAGGGCTCCTCTGCACCACGACACCTTACCAAATCGCCAAGGATGTCGGACTGCCGTTCCTATCCGACACGTTCTGGGATTGCTCCGAGAAGTATCCGCTCCTCAAGGCCATGGCCCCTACGGACATCCCTTACGACAACACCAAGTCCTCCTTCGGTATCACCATCAACCACAGGAAGACGTACACCGGTATCACAGACAACGACCGTGCACTCACCATCAGGGCCTATGCAGACGTCCTCTTCTCCGGAAAACCCATCGAAGAGATCCAGAAGGAGATGGGCATCAACTTCAGGGCACCCGGACACGTCCACCTCCTCAACACATCTGAGAACATCCTCGAGAACAGGAAGGGACATACCGAACTCTGTACCGCACTCATGATCATGGCGGGTGTGAAGCCCTGTGCGACCATCTGTGAGATGATGGGCGACGATGGAAATGCCAAGAGCAAAGCGGAAGTACTCGAATATGCCGAGAAGAACGGAATGACCTTCATCACCGGTGACGAGATCATCGCCGCTTGGAAGGAATTCAAACCCCAGAACTGAGAGGACAACACATGGTCAGAGTGATGGCATCCGGAGTGTTCGACATAATACACACCGGTCACATCTCCTATCTCGAACAAGCGAAGGCCGCAGGTGACGAACTCGTAGTCATTGTAGCATGCGACAATACCGTCAGGAAGAGAAAGCATGAGCCCATCACACCCGAGACCATGAGATGCCGTATCGTATCGGCATTGAAACCGGTGGACATGGCGATCGTCGGAAAGGATACGGGGGACCTGTTCTCCACCCTTGATGAGATTCACCCTGACATCATCATGCTTGGATACGACCAGGCCTTCGACGAGAAGGAGCTGGAATCCAAACTCAGAGAGAAAGGCTACTGTACCAGGGTCATGAGGGCAACGGAATGTTCCGACGACCTCAACGGAACCAGACGTATCGTCGCCAAGATAATAGAATCATCAAAGAAGGTTCAACAATGAAGATCATAGGTATCGCAGACACCACTTTCGCAAGGGTCGATATGGGCGCGGCCGCTATCGACGAACTCAAGAAGACCGGAACAGGATTCAAGATAATCAGAAGGACCGTGCCGGGATTCAAGGACCTCCCCGTCGCCTGCAAGAAACTGATCGAGGAAGAGAATTGCGATATCTGCATGGCCCTCGCCATGCCCGGCCCGATGGAGAAGGACAAGATGTGCGCCCATGAAGCGTCCACCGGTCTTATCCAGTGCCAGTTGATGACCAACACACACATCATCGAGGTCTTCGTCCACGAGGACGAGGCCAAGGACGCACGCGAACTGGAGTTCCTTGCGAACAGCAGGGCCAGGGAGCATGCGCTTAACGTTTACGACCTGCTCTTCCGCCCCGAATCCCTCACCAGACGTGCGGGAACCGGCCTCAGAGAGGGATTCGCGGATGCAGGACCTGCAAGACAGAGGAAGTGAAGAAATGTCCAAGAAATACAAGATCGGAATGGTAGCAGCAGAGTTCAACTTCGAGATCACATCCCTCATGATCCAGAGGGCAGAGGCGGAGGCCGAGTTCCTTGATGTCGAGATCAGCAGGAGGATCCTCGTCCCTGGTGTGTTCGACATGCCTCTCGCGATCAAGACCCTCCTGAAGGATCCCGAAATCGATGCGGTCATCACCCTCGGAGCAGTCATCCAGGGAGAGACTAAGCACGATGAGGTCGTCGTTGCACAGGCGTCCAGGAAGATCATGGACCTCTCCATGGAATTCGACAAGCCCGTCGCATTCGGAGTCACCGGTCCCGGAATGACCGAACTCCAGGCCATGGACCGCATCGAGAAAGGACGCGACGTCGTCGATGTCGTCGTCAAGATGCTCAAGAGGCTCGAGGGCCAGTAAAACCAAAAACATGTGCCGGCCAAGTGCTGGCACATGCTTACCACTTCTACACATAGCAGTATACGAAGACTATCATCGGATAGCAAAACAGATATACCATCCCAAATTCGTCAAAGGCACTCACTCGATCGTGCGTACAATCGAAGGTCCTTCGGATCGGAAACAGCCATCGACACCGGAGGAAATTCAATGCAAGAGGAAATGAGATTACCCAGGAGTGCGAAGGAGGGACTCCTCTTCGGAGTCATAATATCTGCACTATCCGCCTCCCTCATTGGAGGCAGTATCATGGTCATCGAGCTCGGATTGAGTATCGATACTTTGAGGATGATGCTCGTAGGAATACCCTGCGTATGGGTGCTGGCACTGTCCTTCAACCTATTCATACTCGGAAAGATCAGCAGCAGGATCCAGAACGTGTTCCTGGCACCAACCGACAGCGTGAATGCGAGATTGCTTGCGAATCTCGTGATCTGCGTATCGATCATGTCCGTTCTGTTCACATTCATAGGGGCATTCGTAGGAAGTGTCGCTAGCATACCTTTCGGCGGTTCCGTAGACATCGTACAATGTTTCAAGAACTGGCCCCACGCATGGCCAAGGAACTTCTGCATCGCTTTCTTCATCGAGATGTGTATCGCACAACCCGCTGCAAGGGCCGTCATGACCCACATACACAAGAAACAGAAACTCAGAGGGGGCGCCATCAATGGTTGATCCAGGATTGATAATCACGATCGCGAGACAGAACGGAAGCGGAGGACGCGAGGTCGGCAGGATCCTGTCCGAACTCACCGGCATCAGATGCTACGACCGTGAGATGATCGCAGAGACAGCAAGGATCACCGGCAAGGATTGTGACGAGGTCAAGCTCAACGAAGAGAGACCAGCCCATTCCGCCATCTCCTTCTATGGGATCGAACCTATGAGCCCGATATTCGAAACCCAGTCCGCTGTCATCAAGGACATAGCCAAGGGAGGTCCGGCCATAATAGTTGGAAGGTGTGCAGACTACATCCTCAGGGATCGTGACAACGTCATCAACGTCTATGTCCATGCGGACATCGACATCCGTGCAAAGAGATCCTCTGAAAGGAACTCCACCGAATTCGAGAACGCCAAAACATGGGTATTGAAGACAGATGATGACAGGAGTCGCTACTACTCCCGTTGTACCGGACGTCCATGGGGACTCTCCTCCAACTACGATATCACCATCGATACCGGTAAGATTGGTACCAAGAACGCAGCAGAGTTGATCCTTTCCTACCTGAAGATGGCAGGATACGAACTCTGATGGATAAACCGGGGATCGTATCCCCCTTCCCAACTTTTAATTCCCCTCACAGATATACACGCTATAGTATGGTCGTGCGTACAGCATCGGAATTCAAGAGATTGGTCCGTGAAAGGGATCTCAAATCCGTCGAATCCACCGATACCATCACATGCGCCACGATGAGCCTCATGGACACCGTTTCCGCGGATTTTTCCATAAATGTGCCCAAGCATATACTTTCTGGCTATGTTGATTACGTCAAGTTGAATGGACTTTCCGTCACGCCCGACATGGTGAGGGATGGACACCTCGATTGTATGATCCTTGGGGAACCCGTCCGTCAGGACGGGTACGGTACTGGGCACCTGTACAGGGACATTGCTTCCGGCAAAAAGATAGAAGTAGAACTGGTCATGGACGACATCCCATACAGAGCCAGCGTAACGATCGATGATATACCTAAAGCTATGATGACGGTGACGTACGACACCGTCACATCCATGAGGGCGTTCATCAACGACAAGTCAACCGACAAACCTGCCCTGTATTCCGGACCAAATGGGTTACCCAAAAACGGAGAGGGTTGCTCCATCATCGGTTGCGGAGAGATAGAACCGTTATTCAACCATCGCGGAGGATCCGCATTGAATGTGGGAGATCGTGTACTTCTCAACGGTGCAATAGGTAAGATCATAAGGGCTAGCACAGAGGATGACGATGAAAACCGCTTCATACAGATAATGGCTGACATCCACGACATGGACCCAAGGTACATGGGTGGGTTCACTACACCCTACGGTCCAATGTGTGTTATATCCGTAGCCACCATGATCAGAGTGGACCATGACGACATCACAAGGGAACTCGTCGTTTCCGATATGGGTGTACCGTTACCGATCGTCTTCAGAGACAACATGGTACCGAAATACTGGGACAGTTACGGGTCCGTGTGGCCTCCGTCCACAAGGATATCCGTCGATAGGAGCAGATGTCTTGATTGTGACGAATGTTCTGCCGATAGACTGTGTCCTATGGGGGCCAGACCTTCCGCTGGACCGAATATGGACCTTTGTCTTTCATGCGGATCGTGCATCTCCAATTGCAGAGGGAACGTCTTCTCCGGGAATACGGGGCACATAACTGCCAACGGGAAGGTCACCCCTGTACGGATAAGACTATCATCCAGAGAGAAAGCGGAGGAACTCTGTGAACTCCTGAAGACCCAGATATCTAATGGAGACATAGCGTTGTAGATACATTTTCATAGATATCATAGAAAATGATTTTATACCATACGTATATGAAATCAATATGTCTCAGGACTATTACTGTTCACAGTGTGGCAACAAACTCGAGCCACACATGCAGTTCTGCCCCAAGTGCGGAACCGTCATCGCAGGCAGTGCCGCTGAGGAACAGATGATAGCCGACCAGCATGCAGCATACATGGATTACCTGGAGAGCAAGATGTCCATAGTGTTCTTCCTCCTCGCAATCTATGCGATCTCTGCACTCGTGTTCGGACTGATCATCCTCTTCAACGCAGATCTTGCAGCAAGCACGATCTGGACCAACATGGACTTCCAGAACTGGTTGTTGGCACATGCCGATCAGGTAAACATCGCGGAATCCGACATCAAGAGCCACTTCAACTGGATCGGCGGAATGTGTACCGCTAGCGGAATTGCAGGTATCGTCAGCATGATCGCAATCGGAATCCGCAAGTTCTGGATCGTCGCTACCGCAGCCTGTTTCATCTCGACCGTCCTCTGTATCTGGTCCATCTTCGGCTTCATCATCGGATTCTTCGTTTCCATGATGATCTTTGGAGCGAAGGACTTCTTCTACAAGGACTACGCCACCAAGCTGGGAGAATGAAACAACTGGGGCCTCATGGCCCTACAAACCAATTAATAATGGAGATGGGTCGTTAAGACCCTGTTTCCATCATTCTATATCGCCGTTGTAATACAACATCGCATTGCATATCGTAGCGGCTATGTTACTTCCACCCTTCCTTCCTGCAGGAACGATGAATGGGATACCGAGATTCATCGCCATTTCCTTGGATTCGACGACATTCACGAAACCAAGGAAATGGC